>JBDTSO010000357.1:0-3572 GCA_039931085.1 Acidobacteriota bacterium
ATCTGAAACGCGCCCGGATACGCCTGCATACTTCCCGTAATTCCATACGGCAGCGTCGGCGCGATCATTCCGTTGACGCGCTGCGCGATGGTTTGAGCAATCGCCATCGGCGCAGTGTTGTCCGCGCCGTTGTTAATCACGCCGTGCGGTTCTAGTGTTCCTGTCGGCAGCAAAACAGTCTGAATTTTCGACGGCACGACTTCTTTAAATTCCATCCAGTTGATTCTGTCCATTTCGCGGGTTGAAACTAACTCCTTTTTCGTTTGATTTTGCGGTTGTGTTTTGCTCATATTTTGTCCTACCGCCAGATTTGGCAGCGTAATCATTAGTAAAATTATCGTTATAAATTTTTTCATTTGGCAACTCCTTTTTATTTATGCAGGTCAGAACCGATGGCATCAGCGGGTGGTTGAACATCGCGTTTATGAATGGCAAACTCTTCAAGCGCGAACTTTAACCATCCGCTACCGCAGACGGTTCTGACTTATGGAAAAATTCCGAATGCAGTCTTTTAATCGCTTCGGAAACTTTATCTTCTTTAATAACAAACGTGATATTGACACTCGACGCACCGTGCGAAATTAGAGAAATCGGAATATCTTCGACGGTTGAAAAGATTTGCGCGGCAAGCCCTGATGAAGCCCGCAAACCTTCGCCGACGACGCAGACGACGGCATTTTCGTGTTCGACTTCGACATCGCCGAGCCGTTCGAGTTCTTTGACGACTTGTTCAAGCGAATCGGTATTATCCAAAGTCAATGCGACGGAAACTTCCGATGTCGAAATCACGTCAATAACAACGCGGTATCTTTCAAAAATCTGAAAAAGTGCGCTCATAAAACCGAACGCGCCGAGCATTCGCGCCGACGAAATCCGCAAAATCGTGATGCCGGTTTTGTGCGCGATGGATTTTATCGTGTTCGGCACGATGTCGGTTTCGGCGAGAATCATCGTCCCCTTTTCATTTGGCTGATGTGAATTGCAGACACGCACCGGGATTTTGTAGTCAACCGCCGGTTTTATCGTTTTCGGATGCAGAACCTTCGCGCCGAAATAAGCGAGTTCCGCCGCTTCTTCATACGATAGAGTTTTTAATGTCTGCGCTTCGGGGTAAATTCGCGGATCACACGTCAAAACGCCGGTTACGTCCGTCCAAATCTGAATTTCCCGCGCCCGCAAAGCCGCACCGACGAGTGCCGCCGAATAATCCGAACCGCCGCGCCCTAAAACCGTCGTTTCGCCGCCGCGACTCGCCGCGATAAATCCGCCCAAAACCGGCATCTCGTCCGTTTCAATCAAAGGCTGTAATTCCAAACGAATAAGTTTTTCCGTTTCGTCCCAAATTGGATGCGCCGCACCGTATTCATCGTCGGTTACAATCAAACGCCGCGCGTCCATCTGCCGCGCATTTAAGTTTTCAGCGTTCAAAACTTCCGCCAAAAGCCGCGATGAAAGTTGTTCGCCGTAAGAAACAATCGCGTCTTTGAGCATCGAAAGCGGCAGGCTGCGCCGCGCCGCCCGCATCAGCAAATCGCTTAATTCTTTTTTCGCAAAATCGAGTTCGGTTTGAAATGATTTCTGCTGATTTTCATTCGTTAATTCTTCGGCAACTTTTGTATGACGCTCAAAATGCGGCTGCAAACTTTCAAATGCCGTTTCAAAATCACCTTTTTTGGCAATCTCAAAAGCCTGAAGAAGCGCATCGGTAAATTTCGACATCGCCGACGTAACAACGACCGGCGAGTTTTCACGTTCGCCTTTGACAATCGAAACGACACGCGCGAACGCTTCCGCATCTTTGACGGAAGTACCGCCGAATTTCATCACGGTTGGATTTTTTTTCTCGTTCACAATCAACTTGTAACACGCTTTGCAAATATAAATTATGTAATAGCAGGGAATCAGACTTCCAAGCCTGACAATTCCAACATCAAATTTTTCCCTTCAAAGAATCAATCCGAATAAATAATAGAATTCCGCTTTATTTCCAAACTAATCAGCAAACAAATTCCTCGCCCATTGATTCTTTTCCGGTGAATCGGCATCAATTTCAAGCGCGTTTCATCTTTGGTTCGTCATTTTACAATTAAATTCAGCCGCCGATAAAACTCATTGTTCTAGCGGGCTGCTTAAATTCCGCATCGTTGATGTGATGCCGCGCTTCTTTTTGCAAAATGACTGATTTGATGAATTCGACGACTTCGGAACGGCTTTCGCTGCTTCGCAAAACGTCGCGCAGATTGTGTTCGGCGGCGGAAAACAGACAGGTGCGGATTTGCCCGTCGGCGGTCAAACGAATGCGCGAACACGCGCCGCAAAACATTTCCGTAACGGGCGCGATAATGCCGATTTCGCCTTTTGCGCCGTCGGCAAATTTATATTTCCAAGCCGTTTCCGCGCCGCGTGAAGTTTGTTTCAATTTAAGCGGGAAAACTTCATCAATTCTCTGGCGAATTTCTTTTCCGGCAACGATCATTTCACGCTTCCATTCGTGACCGGAATCGAGCGGCATAAATTCGATAAAGCGCATTGATAAATCGTTTTCACGCGCAAACCGCGCAAAATCAACAATTTCATCGTCGTTGTAGCCGCGAACGATGACGGCGTTTATTTTAATCGGCTGCAAATTTGCGCTTTTCGCCGCTTCGATTGCTTCGAGAACCTCGCTCAATTTATCAACGCCCGTAATGCGTTTGAAATTTTCGCGTTTGAGGCTGTCCAAACTGATCGTTACGCGGTCGAGTCCGGCGCGTTTTAAATCTACGGCGCGTTTCGCAAGCGTGTGTCCGTTGGTCGTCAAAGCTAAATCAACTAATTTTGGATTTGGAGAATCTGAATTTTTCAACTTTGCGATTTTTTCCACAAGTTTTTCCACATCTCGTCTGAGAAGCGGTTCGCCGCCGGTCAGACGGATTTTTTCGATGCCGAGCGATACGAAAATCTCGCAGAGTTCGGCGATTTCCTCAAAAGTCAGAATCGTATCTTTTCGCGCCATCGGCGGTTCACCGTTCGGCAAACAATAAAAACATCGAAAATTACAGCGGTCGGTTAAACTAACGCGCAAATCGCGGATTATTCGGTTGTGAGCGTCGCGCAAAACATTATCCATTTATTAAATGATACAGTTTGAAGATGGAAAATGAAAGATTTGGGAGCTGATTTGGTTACAGATTATTTTTCTTTAATGCTTCGGCATTTCGCTTTAAACCGTTTAATTTTGTTCGTTTGATTGCGCTGCGGCGAAATTTTTCAACGTATTCGTCGTGAGAAAGTGAAATAATTTTATCCAAATCGGGAGAAACATTATCTTTGCGCGGTTCAAATCTTACTTCTTCAGTCGGTTTTTCAAAACGATTCCACGGGCAAACGTCCTGACAAATATCACAGCCGTAAAGCCAGCCGTTTAAGTTTTCGGAAATTTCAGCGGGCAATGCGTCGGAGCGCAATTCGATTGTCGCATAAGACAAACACGCTTTTGAATCAACAACGTAAGGCGCGACAATCGCATTTGTCGGGCAAGCGTCAAGACACGCCGTACAAGTTCCGCAATGGTCTTCGATTATTTGATTGTC
>JBDTSO010000358.1:0-3571 GCA_039931085.1 Acidobacteriota bacterium
TTGTTTCACACTTGAAACATAAATTGTAATGGATAATAAATTTAAGGGCAACGGCGGAAAACGGTTTCGACATCTTGTTGATTGAGAATGTTTTCACGTTTATCTGTATAATAAGCCGAAAATCATGAAGGTCGAGAAAATATCAGAACTGACAACTAACCGTTTGAGTGTTTATCTGCGCTGTTTGAATGAACTGGCGGCGGAAGGCATGAAAACTATTTCATCCGACAAATTGGCGAAACGGTTTCATCTGAATTCGGCGCAGATTCGCAAGGATTTGGCGTATTTCGGCGAATTCGGCGTGCGCGGTGTCGGTTATTATGTCGAAGATTTACGCAAGGATTTGACCAAAATTCTCGGACTCGAAAAAGAACATTGTGTGGCGATTATCGGCGCAGGGCGACTTGGAACGGCATTAACGGATTATTACGGTTTTTCGCAATCGAATTTTACGGTCGCCGCGCTTTTCGACGCGGATGAAGAAAAAATTGGGCAACGAGTCGGCAATGTCGAGATTTTCAATATAAAAGACTTTGCCGAAGTCGTCAAAAGAGATAAGATAGATGTAGCGGTTATCGCCGTTCCCGCCGAATTTGCCCAAAATGTTTTGGAAACAGTTACCGACGCGGGAATAAAAGCCATAATGAATTTTGCGCCAACGCCTTTGCTTGTGCAAGAACATGTCAAATTGAAAACGGTTGATTTGACGATTTCGCTCGAAAGCCTTTCGTATTTTTTGGCGCAGCCGAACGGTTCAAACGGCAAAAATTTGAAACCGACTTCTGACGGACGGCGAAACGCTTAAATTGAGAAAAGTTTTTATTTGAAACTTTCGACTTCAATTTTTAGTATTAATTTTCAAGAGGTGATTTTATGTGTTGTAAAGGATTTTTTAACAGAATTGTTCCATTTTTTCTGACTTTCACAGTCGGATTGTTTATCGCCAGTTTCTTTGTTTCGATTGCCGCGCCGAATTTTCGATTCCCGATGCGCGGAGAGCGCAGAAGGCATTTTGAGCGCGACAGAATGATGGAATTTGAAAATCAAAGGTTAAACGAAGAAAATCTGCGTCTGAGAAAGCAATTGCAGGGTGTGAACAAGGTTAACATCAAAAATCTTAAATATGATTATGACTTAGATGTTCCGCCAGTTCCTCTGATGCCGCCACCACCGCCTGTACCGATGCCATATTCGGGCAGATAATTTTCAGACAAATAAGAAAGAAACCACAGATTAGCCGAATAAACGCGACCGAAATTTTTTCTCGGCGTTTGAATGTGCTAATCTGTGGTTAATTTTTTTGTGAGGATAAAATTATGTGTTGTAAAAGTTTTTGGAAAAAAGTTGTTCCTTTTGGATTAGCTATATTTATTGGAATTACAATCGTTGGTTTTATTGCTTCATACAATTATAAGTCAAACATTTATAGCATTGTTGTAAAACAGCAACCCGTTTTTTTAACAAAATCTACTCCAAAATGGACAGATGAAGCAAAAACTAACAAAGTTGAGGGAATTGTTAGTCTCCAAGTGACATTTGACGAATTAGGAAAATTCAAAAATGTTGAAGTTCTACAGGGCTTACCCTTTGGATTAACTGAAAGTGCAATCGAAGCGGCAAAAGAAACGGAAATCGAACCCTATAAATTTTCGGAAAATGAGGTTTCAATTTCGACAACGATAAATTACAGATTCAAACTAAATAATTGATGGAAGAGTCGCAAGCGCGAAAACTGATTATCGAAATCGGCAAATTACTTTACGAACGAAGCTACGTCGTTTCGTCGGACGGCAATGTAAGTTGCCGTTTGGACGAAAACACGATTCTTGCCACGCCGACGATGACTTGTAAAGGTCGGATGACGGAAGACGGTTTGGCGTTGACGGATTTGGACGGCAAGGCTTTGAACGATAAAAAAGCGTCATCGGAGTTGGCGATGCACCTTTTGATTTACAAAATGCGTCCCGACATCAATGCCGTCTGCCACGCGCATCCGCCGCACGGAACGGCATTTTCGGCAGCGGGTTTGGCGATTGACGCGCCGATTTTGTCGGAAGTTATTTTAACTTTGGGCTGTGTTCCGCTGACGAATTATGGAACGCCTTCGACGAGCGAATTGACCGATTCGATGAAGCCGTTTATCGAACATCACAACGCGCTTTTGATGGCAAATCACGGCGCAGTGGCTTACGGACGTGATTTGTGGGAAGCCTTTGACCGGCTCGAAACTCTCGAACACACGGCGAAAATCGCCATTCTTTCACGCGCTCTCGGCGGCGCAAACGATTTGCCGAAGGATGCGATTTCAAAATTGATAAATATCAGAGAAAAAGCCGGTTATTTGACCGAATCGGCGCGTTGTCAGGCGTGCGGATATTTGGAACACGCAGACGTTAAATGCGAACTTGACGGAAATCCTGTAACTGCGCCAAAATCAAACGGTGCAAAAATTTCATTTACGCGCGACGAATTGATTGAACTGCTCGCTCAGGTCGCCAACTCAAATTAGAATATGCAGCCCTTTCCGAAAGTGAAAATGACGTTGGAAGAATATTTGGATTTCGACTTTAACGCCGAAGGTCGCTTTGAATATTTTCACGGGGAAGTTTTTGAAATGAACGGCGGCAGTCCCGAACATGCGCTGTTGGGCAACAGAATTGGACGACTTCTCGGCAATCAACTCGATCACAGAGGCGGTTTGGTTTTTTCGTCGGGAGTAAAAATCAAAGTTCCGCGAATGCCGCCGTATCGTTACGGCGACGTTACGGCTTTATACGGTGCGCCGATTTATGAGAAATTGGGAAATCAAAGATTGTTGGTCAATCCGGTTTTGATTGTCGAAATTCTGCACAGATCAACCGAAATTTACGACAAAGGCGAAAAGTTCAGAGCATATAAATCAATTGAAAATTTGAGAGAGTATCTTTTGGTTTCGCAAAGCAAAAAATTTGTTACACTCTACACCAAGTACAACGAAAAGTTTTGGTTTCAGAGCGAATATGTGTCGGGCGAAACGTTCAAACTCGAATCTCTGAACTGCGATTTGAGCGTTGACGAAATTTATCAAGGCATCAGATTTGAAGCCGAAAAGTGAAAAAAATGGGCGCGATTCCGACTATAAGCCAGCAGATGACTTTGGAAGAATATCTGGAGTTTGACTACAACGCCGAAGGTCGTTATGAATATTTCGACGGTGAAGTTTTTGAAATGAGCGGCGGAAGCCCGGAACATTCGCTGTTGGGAAATCGAATCGGCTTTTTGCTGCAAAGAGAATTAATTCAGAAAAATTGTTCGGTTTATAATTCCGAAGTTCAAATAAAAGTTCCGACGATGCTGCCATATCGTTATGCTGATGTTTCGGCTTTGTGCGGTCAGCCGATTTATGAAAATTTGGGAAATCAAAGATTACTCGTCAATCCGACTTTGATTGTTGAAGTTCTTTCGCCTTCAACCGCTTCGTATGATCGCGGCGAAAAATTTGCCGAATATAAATCAATCGAAAGTTTCCGTGAGTATTTATTAGTCGCGCAGGATAAAAAATTTGTTACACTCTACACGAAACATAACGAAA
>JBDTSO010000359.1:0-3543 GCA_039931085.1 Acidobacteriota bacterium
TCGCGGATAAATTTCGTCGCTTCGGAAACTTTTTCGAGTTTTTCTTTTTCCTGAAACTCAAACTGCATCGCTTTACGAACTCCGCGCAAACGGTTTAAATCTTTTTCCAATTCATCGGCGCGTTTTTTTGTAAATTCTAAATTCACGCGCGTTTCCGCCAGCGTTTTTTCCAAATCGGTCAGCGAATTTTTTTCACGCGAATGCGTGTCGCGGTCGTAATCTTTGCTTGCCGCCGCCAGTTCGTTTTCGGCTTTTTCGGTTTCTTTATGCAGACGCAAAAGTTCTTTCGTCGCCGTTTCAAATTCGCCTTCGCGCTGCGGCAAAAGTTTTGCGAGCGATTCGTTAATCACGAATTCACGATGTGCGACGGCGGTTTTATCTCGCTCGTCTGAAAATTCTTTCCATTGCGCGTCCAAAAATTGATACGATTCTAACCGTTCAAGCAAAATTCCGCGATCATTTTCCAGACGTTCGAGATTTTTTTCGACTTCCGTGATTTTTTCTCTGAGTGTAATTTCAAGATCGGCTTCCGTTTGCAGCAACTTTACTTTGGCTTTCGGATTGTCTAAAACTTTTAAATTATTTTCTATTTCCGCCAGATCAGTTTCGATTTTCGACAGATTTTCCGCCTTTTTTTCTAAATCTTCCTTTTCCGCTTTGTAGCGTTTTCCTTCTTCTGAAATTTCCTGTTCACGGTTTCGCAGAGTTTCGAGCGTCGCTAAGAATTTCCCGGCTTCGCGGGAAATTCTTAGCGCATCCGCAAGTTGTTTCTTTTCATTTTCAAGCGTCGAAATCTGCGTTCTGACTTCGCCGAACTGATTCGTAACAAAACTTTCGAGCGTTTGTCCGGGTTTTAAATTCAAACATTTCTCCGACAAAATTGGACATAAACCGTTGCTTATTTCGCTTTGAAATTTCTCGTCGGCTTCGAGTTTGGCGCGAAATTTTGCCAGATTATTGATAATTTCGCCGTCGCGTTTTTGCAAATTTTCAAACAACGCCGCATTTTCGCTTTTCGTTTCCGCTTCCTTTATTTGTGTTTGATTTTTTCGGAAACTGTCGCGCAGAAAATTCATTTTCTCGTCCAAACTTTTGATTTGACTTGCAGCCGCTTTCGCGTCGGCAATTCTGTTTCGCAAATTTTCGCGCTCTTTTTCAAACTTTTCCTGTTCTATAATTTTCGGTTCGAGCGATGAAATTTCCTGATGAGCTTTTAGTGATTTTTCCAAATCTTCCCGAAACTTTTTTTGATCGGCTTTAACATTTATCTGCGCGGTTTCGACACGCAATTTCTCAGCGTTTAATTTGTCGCGCTCAATACGTTCGCGCTCCAATTCCTTCAAACGCGCCAACGCCGCAACGTGCGTTTTGTAATCTTCTTCGACAACTTTAATTTTTTCCTGCGCCGCAAACGCCTGATTTCGTTCGTTTTCTTTTTGCGTATGAATAATTTCCGCCTTCGCGTTCTCAGTTTTTAATTTGTCCGCAGAAGTTTTCAATTCGTTGACTTTCTTCTCGGCTTCATCAAATTTTTTAACGATTTCGCCTTTTTCCGTGACTTCATTGTTTAATTTTTCGGCACTTTCCGAAAGTTCAGCAGATTTTTTGGCTTGAATTTTATGTTCGTTTTCGATTTCTTCAAATCGCGCGAGTTCGCCTTCGGCGCGCCCGATGCGAATATTGACGGCGTTTATCTGATTTTCGACATAACGCGCCGTTTCCAGTAATTTTTCCGCGCCTTGACGATATTCTTCGACCTTTAAAAGTTTATCAAAAGCCTTTTTACGCTCCGTCGGAGTTTCAAGGAAAATCGCCGTAAAAGTCCCTTGCGGAACGCCGATGGCGCGGCGAAAAAGTGCTTCCAAATCCGTTCCGGCTTCAACGCCGAGATGCTGCCACAAAAAGCGCGTAACTTCTTCTTTCTTCTCGGCGATCCGCATTTTTAACTGCGGATCATAAATATAATAACCCGTTCCGGTGTCGCGGTGAACAAGATATTCACGTCCGTCCAAACCGCTTTCAAACGTAACTCTGACCACACCTTTTTTCGCGCCGCGCCGGACGAAATCATCTTTTTTGTAATCGAGCAGATCAAACAAAGTCCACGCGACGGCTTCGATCAAAGTCGTTTTGCCCGCGCCGTTTTCGCCTGTAATTGCCGTCGTTCCGCGCTGAAATTCGTGTGTAAATTCAGCGTGCGATTTGATGTCTTCAAGTTCGATTTTTGTGATGTGCATTTTTGAATTTTTGTTTTTGGATTTGTTTAGATTTTAGAACAA
Source organism: Acidobacteriota bacterium (assembly GCA_039931085.1). Classification (GTDB taxonomy): domain Bacteria; phylum Acidobacteriota; class Blastocatellia; order Pyrinomonadales; family Pyrinomonadaceae. The sequence continues at coordinate 2,280 of JBDTSO010000359.1, forward strand.
ATTTCGATAAAGAAAAAATGCGTGTTGAGAAATACTGTTTCAAATTTTTTAAAGTTGCGTTAAAATCTGAGCAGAAAACAAATGAGCGATATTATTAGATTCGGAGTCAGCATCGAACAGGATTTGCTGGAAAATTACGACCGTTTGATTGCGGAACGCAGTTATGCGACGCGCTCGGAGGCGTTGCGCGATTTGATTCGGGACGCACTGATCCAGAGAAAAATTGAAGACGATTTAACAACGCAGGTTCTCGGCAGTTTGACGCTCGTTTACGATCACCACGCGAGCAATCTTTTGCAGGAAATGGCACACGTTCAGCACGATTTTCACGAAGTTGTTTTATCCGTAATGCACATTCACGTCAGCCACACCGATTGTATGGAAATTCTCGCCGTGCGCGGAATCGTTTCGGAAATTGTCGGTTTAGCCGATAAATTATTGAGTTTGAAGGGCATAAAAAACGGAAAACTCTTTCTGACTTTGCCGTCTTCGGGAATTACCGAACGAAAATAATTTAAATCCAATGTTTCATTTCACACGAATTTGTATTATAGTGTTACCAAAATTAATTTCGTGTTACTTGAGGAGATTCTAAATTATTATGCGGATAAAAACCTTTTCACAACTAAATCTTTTTTCGATGAAAATTTTACTGCTGTCAATTTTCATTTTTAATTGCGTCGTTTTCGCTCAAACTACAAACAACACACGGACATTTTCCGGCACGATTGTTACGCAGCAATTTGAACTCGTGCCGAATGTTACGATTGAAGTTCAAACTTCGGACGGAAAACTGCAAACAATCAGCGACGCGGAAGGGACTTTTAGTTTGAGTGTGCCGAACGAACCGCTTTCCGTCAAATTTTTTGGCAATAATATTGAACCGCAAACGCGCATTTTTGCCGCGCCTGACAATATCGAAAATCTGCAAATAAAGATAAATTTCGTCGTGCGCCCGATCAATGAAAACGTCACGATTGAAGCGAATACGCTCACGCCGGAAATCGAACAGCGCAACGAAGCGATTTACAAAAACACGCTTTTCGGGCGCGACGATCAATTAGTGCAAACCTTGAACGCCGGAATCAACGTCGGACAGCACGAAGGCGGCGGCAAATCTCTGGAAGTTCGCCGATTCGGATTCAATCTCGATCACGGCGGCGTGAATGGCGGATTGAAAATTTTGGTGGACGACGTGCAGCAAAATCAAGCGACGCAGGGACACGGGCAAGGTTATTTGGGCGCGCTGAAATCGCTTTCGCCC
>JBDTSO010000360.1:0-3541 GCA_039931085.1 Acidobacteriota bacterium
GAACTACTTACCATATTGAATTCGAGTTAGCAATTCTTAGACCGCTCAGTAATGATGTCGCCTAAATATTTAAAGTTTTCTGTAACGAAAGAATTACCGGAATCACAACCGATAAGAAACTCTTTTCAATGGAAATTTTTCAGCTTTTTGCCGTTTAGATATAAAAAAGGCTGTTTTATGGTTTATGTAGAATCAAAGAAGAATTTGCATTTATAAAATAGTTAAATAATCATTGACAAAAATGATAAATCAAGAAATAAAATGCGTCGGCGTTGTCGTCAAACCGAATCACAAAGAAGCGTGGGAAACGGCTTGCAAACTTTCCGATTGGCTGGCGGAACGCGGCATTGATTTGATTGGAAAACCGCATACCGAAACCGAAGTTTGTGACATCGAAACCGCCAAAGCCGGAGAATTTAAGACAGATGTTGATTTGATCGTCGTGTTGGGCGGCGACGGCACGATGATTTCAACGGCGCGTCTGACGGGGAAGCGCGAAGTTTTGGTCTTGGGAATCAATTATGGAAGTTTGGGTTATTTGACTGAATTCCGCATCGAAGAAATGTTTCCCGCGCTCGAAGCAATTCTTGAAGGCAGCTATGAAGTTGACCGCCGTGTGATGCTCGATGTCGAACATTGGCGCGAAGAAAAGAAACTTGAAACAGGGCGCGTTCTCAACGATGTCGTTATCAATAAAGCCGCGCTTGCGCGAATTATCGAAGTCGAAGTCAATTATAATAATCTTTATGTCAATTCCTTTCGCGCCGACGGTTTAATTGTTTCCACTCCAACGGGTTCAACCGCTTACAATCTTTCGGCGGGCGGTCCGATTCTTTATCCGTCAATGAACGCCATTGTGCTAACGCCGATTTGTCCGTTCACGCTGAGTAATCGCCCGATTGTTGTGCCGGACGATACGGAAATAAATTTGCAGTTAAAAAATGAAAACGAAGGCGTGGTTTTAACTTTGGACGGGCAAATCGGCTATCAAATGGAAGCGAAAGATAAAGTTTTGATTCGCAAAAGCGCGACGAATTTTAATTTGATTAAGCCGCCGAACCGCAATTATTTTGACGTTCTGCGGAATAAATTAAAATGGGGCAGATGATTTTAAGTAAAAAGGCAAAAGAGAAAATTTGGGTTTTGAATTTTATCCGAACAAACTTGGCTGTTCGTCGTCTTCCAGCGGCAAATAACCTTCGGGAAACCAGCGATAACCATTCAAATCGCAGCGACCTTTTTCACTAAAAACAATTCCTTCGTCTTCGAGCATTTTCTGCTGTAAATTGACCGGCATCGTCATTTTGCCGGTTGAACAACTTCCCTGAGAATTAATAACTCTCTGCCACGGGACATTTTCCGTATCAGCGGCGTGCATCACAAAACCGACGGTGCGCGGCGTGTAACCCGCGCCCAAAATTTCAGCGATTTGCCCGTATGTCATTACTCGTCCGGCGGGAATTTGGCTAATGATTTCATAGACCCGCTGACGATATTTTTGATCGTTTACCTGATTTTCATTCATACTTTTCGTCCGAATTTCGCGCAAAAGCGTTATAAAATTTGTTGATTTCATTGACGTGCAAAATCTTCGCCATCAAAACAAATATAATTTCGCTGAGCGCAATCAGCGATTTTATTTATCCTGCTTTACATATTATTCGCAAACGTGAATTATCTTATTCTTTTCGACAAATCGCAACGCAAAAAGCAAAAGGAAGCAAGATTTCCTGCTTCCTTTTGCTTCCGGTAAAATTGGGACGATTTAATTGTTGACTCTGGCGCGAATGTTCGGATAAGTAATCCGCGATTGAGCAAGCCGCATATCGGGCGGAATTTCGGTGTAAACCACCGGCGCGGCACCACCGAGTTGTCCTTGAATCAACGAAACCAGGGAGTTTTGAAAACTGCGAAAACGGGCGACGCTTCCGCGCTGGTTAAAAATAACAAAGAAAAATGTTCCTTTGTTAGTTTGCATCGCGCCGCTCAAACTGCTGACTCCGCCATCCGTATTTCCCAGAGTTCCGGTTTTGCCGACAACGCTGCCGCGCGAAAAATCCGTATCAAAACGTCTTTCGAGTGTGCCTTTGTCAACACCGGCAACCGGCATAATATCGGCAAAAGTCATTTTGTTTCGCGCCAATTCTTTTTGCAGAGTTCTGAGAAGTTTCATCATTGCCTGCGGCGTAACGCGATTTGTCCCGAGTCCGCTGGCGGTTTGTATGTAAAAATCCGAAGGTTGAATTTGTGCATTTTGCTGGACGATTCGCGCCACCGCATACGGTCCGCCGAGCATATCGCCGAGTCGTTCGGCTAAAAAGTTGTTCGAGTAGCAAAGCGTAACTTTGATTATTTCACGCATCGGCGCAGATTCGTGCGAAAAAAGAAGTTTGGCATTGGTCGGAAGCGATTGGACATAAACGCCGCCGGAAATCGGAACGCTCGGCACGGTTCTAACAACGTCGGTTCTTTTGGCATTGACAAGATAATTCTGCCAAGCGCGATTGGCAGCAACCGGACGTTTTGCCGAATCCATTGTAGAGAGAAGCGTCGAAGCGGCGTGTTCCGACGAACTGTTGCGATTCATCGAAAAATTGTCGGTTACAATTAAATCGCCGGTAATATTTTGAATTCCCAAACGGTTAAGTTCGTGCGTTACGTTCACGCCGTGTTCATAGCTGAACATCGGATCGCGTCCCGACACATACAAATTGCCGTAAAGTGTGCCGGTTGTTGTATCAACTTGTCCGTCCGTCCAAAAATTCGTCGGAAAACGGTAATCGGGACCAAAAGTTTTCAAAACGGCATAAGCGGTGGCGATTTTGACGTTTGATGCCGGATTAAAAGCTAAATCGGAGTTGTCGTCCATTACCACATTTCCGTTTAAGTCTTGAACCAAAATGCCCGAATAACCCGGAATTTCGACATCCGCCAAAACAGGAAATGAAGTTTTCGTTGCATTTACGGCGGCGGAACTTCCGGTTTTCGTAATCATCGAATTTGATGACGATCCGGTTTTCGCACCGTCCGACTGAACCTGAATATCCTGCAAAAGAGGTTTCGGCGGCGGATTTGTCGGTCTTGTATAAACTGGTTGTCCGAAAACGGCAACCGTCGAACTGAACAACAAAACGAAGACGGCACTAAGCCAAACAGATTTATACTCGGTAAATTTATTCATATTTCTCTTAAATTTGATGATTTGGCAGGCTTCCTTTAGATTTGAAAAGCAGGAAGGCTGTTTGTATTGTAACATCATAATTTTCAAATACAAAAACTTTTTTCGTATTTTGCCGACAGGCGATTTCTAAGATGAATTTCACTTATTTTTAGATGTATAGGTTTAGAATTGCTTATGGAAACAATCTATATTGCTTATACATTATAAATGACGAAAAGGAAAGATTTTTTTTGAAAATTGATCGAAAATTTTCTTGAGCATTATTTTTATGCCGAATTATTCGGCAAAATCAGATGAAAGAATCGAATTTACAAAAATTTCATATACAAATCGAGTGCAAATCGTTTAATATAGTGTCAG
>JBDTSO010000361.1:0-3505 GCA_039931085.1 Acidobacteriota bacterium
AAGTTCAAATCTTGCAGTCGGCATTCAAGTAATTTAAAGAGGCATTGCAAAATGCCTCTTTTTTATGTATATTCCTATGTCGTTTTGCTTCACGAACTATTCAAACGGATAGATTTATTTCTACATTTTGGGGGATTTTTACCTGAAATTACAAAAAAGTAAAAAAACTTCTTGACAGATGAGAAAGATTTAGGTAAATTTTGCATCGTTCTATCAAAAAACAACACCGAAAATTTACCACAAAATCTTGCAGTTTAAGATTTTCTACCTGTTAGGAAATGAGTGTTATTGCATTTCTATTGATTCGCGTTAGATTAAGCTGAAAAATTTCGGCTTGATGAGGCGCGGGTTTTTGTTTTTTGTGCCTGTATTCTTATGAAAAGATTACGTTTCCGGCATAGAACCGAAAATAGCGAACACCAAAAATGTTCAAAAAATTAAATTCACTGAAGTTTGTAGGAGGAATTAGAAAAAATGTCAAAAACAATTGGAAAAGTCAAATGGTTTAATAACGCGAAAGGCTACGGGTTTATCGAACAGCCCGGCGAACAGGATATTTTCGTGCATTACAGTTCGATTTCGGGCGAGGGTTACAAAACTTTAACGCAGGGACAGGACGTTGAATTTGAAGTAACCACCGGACCGAAAGGTCCGCAGGCGGAAAATGTGCTGAGAGTTGAGTAAATTTATTTGATTATCAGAATGCTTTTGGTTGTTAAACCAAAAATTGCATATAAATACGAAAAGCGGCTTTAATCGGTCGCTTTTTGTATTTGTTCATCGGCTAAACAATTTCTTCACCTTTGGCTTTCATCAATCTGCGCCAGAGTTCGCGGTAAGAAGTAAAGCGCGAAACGACGGAATTAAACTGATAACGCTGCGCGTAAGTCAAATTTCTGTCGTCGGAAATACGTTTAATACTCGATTCGAGCCGCGTTTTGGCTTCGAGCGGCGGACGTTTTACGCCGCCGTTAAAATAAACATCGAAATCAATTTTCAGCTTGCGAATATCTTCCTCGATCCGCCCGATTTGCTGGTCAACGTCAGCCGATTCTTCCAGTTTTGTTTGCGGTTGCCTATATAGTTTATTGCCGATTAATGCTATTTGGTTAAAATCCTTTTATCAAATTCGGAAGTTACATCTCCTTTTTAAATAGATATTGAAAACTGAAAGTATTCCTGTTTTATCGGTTAAATAATTCATTCGCTTGCTGCCTGCGCTACTCTCGTCTTTACGATTTACGATTTACGATTTACGATTTACGTTAAAGAAATTTTATGGAAAATCGGGAAATGACAGACGACACCGAAATTTTGCGCCTTTTGCCTTCGATTGACGCGCTGCTGCATTCGGAAACTGCGGGTAAATTGCTTCCGAAAATCGGCGCGAATCATTTGGCGGTTCTAGCCCGCGCCGCGACTGATTTCGTGCGGCGGGAAATTCAGGAAAAAATTTCGGGTAAAAGTATAAAAGCGAAGGATTATTCACGCGAATTGCTGTTCAAAGAAACGGAAAAACGTCTGGAAAGTATTTGGCAAAATGAAGAAAATGCGGGTTTGCAAAGAGTTATCAATGCGACGGGCGTGATTATTCACACGAATTTAGGACGGGCTCCGCTATCGGAAAACGCCCGGAGAGCGATTTCCGAAGAAGCGGCAAGCTACTGCAATCTGGAATTCGACCTCGAAACCGGCAAACGCGGAAGGCGCGGCGCAAATGTCGAAAAACTGCTGGCAGAAATTACGGGCGCGGAAGGCGCGTTAATCGTCAACAATTGCGCGGCGGCGTGTGTTTTGGTTCTGACCGCGCTCGCCAAAGGCGGCGAAGCGATAATTTCGCGCGGCGAATTAGTTGAAATCGGCGGAGATTTTCGCATTCCCGACGTGATGACCGAATCCGGCGCGACTTTGAGAGAAGTCGGCGCGACTAATCGGACACGGATTTCCGATTATGAAAATGCTATCAGCGAAAATACCCGTTTGATTACAAAAGTTCACCCGTCAAATTATCGAATCGTCGGTTTTACCGCTTCGCCAAACATCGCCGAACTCGCCGAATTAGCGCACAGAAACGATATTTTACTTTACGAAGATGCCGGTTCGGGCGCACTTCTTGATTTGAGCGAATACGGTTTGACGGACGAACCGATTATTCCGCAGTCAATCGCGGCGGGTGCGGATATTGTTACGTTCAGCGGCGACAAACTTTTGGGCGGCGTGCAGTCGGGCTTAATTGTCGGACGCGGCGCAGTGATAGAAAAGCTGCGAAAACATCCGCTTTATCGCGCTTTGCGGGTTGATAAATTGATCTACGCCGCGCTCGAAGCGACGCTCGAATCTTTCAGACGCGAAACCGCTTTACAGGAAATTCCCGTTTTGCAAATGCTTTCCGAAACGAATGCGGAAATTAAGGCGAGAACTACGCATTTTACCGAAAAGCTGCGCGAAAAACTCGGAGAAAATGCCGCTTTGCAGTTTGAAATTAAGGAAGGGAACTCGGTCGTCGGCGGCGGTTCCGCGCCGATGGTTCAGCCTTCAACCGTTTTACTTGCGCTGAAACATAAAGAAATGTCGGCGGCAAATTTAGAAGAAAATTTAAGATTATCAAAGCCGCCGATTATCACGCGAATTTTAGAAGATAAAGTTTTGATTGATTTACGGACTATTTCAGAAAATGAGGAACTGGAACTTTTGAAAATTTTAGCAGAATGCTGGTAAGAGATTTTTCTTGCAATAATTGAAAATAAGCCTATAATCATTCCGCATACAGAGTGCTTATGCGGAACCGTTCTTCGTAATACACTAAATATGCAGCTTATGCGGAATGATTCCGCATAAGCTGCGAAAAATGGTGATTGGCAGGAATGATTCCGCTCAATCAATAGTTATATGCTTCGTGGTAAAATTGAAACGACAACCGCTATGAGAAAAATTATAATGCTTATCGTATTTGTTTTATTCGCCGTTTGTGCTGTTCAGGCTCAACTTGCGGAAGATAAAACTATCGTTTCTGATGAGTTTAATTTTATTGCTTTTTTCCCCGACAAGCCGACATACAACGAAGGTGACATCAATACAAGATTCGGCAAAGGCTATTCGCGGCGATGGACGTTGGAAACGCCAGATGTATTCTATGAGGTTTCGGTAACTGACTTTCCAGACCTTTCAGTCAAGATGGATTCCAAATCATTAAATTCATTCTATGATGTAGTATGTAGTGACTTTGTTAGTCAATACGGCACTTTGTGCGATAACCATGGCACTAACGAATTGTTCGGTGAGTTCGGGAAAGATAGCGGGAGTCGCACAAAGAACTTATTCGTCTGTGTTCAAATGTATTTGGCGCAAAAGCGTCTCTATCAGTTGAAGCACATAATGCGAACATCGCTGGAAAACGATAAACAGGCATTATCAAATCTTGATAAATTTTGGAATGAATTTGTTTTCGTTCATCGAAAGGAGAATGAAAAGAAATTCACCTATGGACTTCCAAAGTCTTTATCAC
>JBDTSO010000362.1:0-3493 GCA_039931085.1 Acidobacteriota bacterium
CGATTCCGGCGAGCGCGTTTTCCGGGTAATCTTTTTCGGGCGTGATGCCGACGACAATCGCGCTGTTCGCATTTTTTTCACTGCGCGAATACTGCGACATTCCGTTGGTTACGAGCTTCCCGGCTTCCGATGCCGCCGCGACGACCATTCCGCCCGGACACATACAAAAACTGTACACCGAACGCCCGTTTTTGCAGTGATGAACGAGTTTGTAATCAGCCGCGCCGAGCAGTTTATTGCCCGCAAAATCACCGAAACGGCATTCGTCAATCAATCTTTGCGGATGTTCGATGCGAAAACCGATGGAAAACGGTTTCGGTTCGATATACACGCCGCGCTCAAAAAGCATCTGAAAAGTGTCACGCGCACTGTGTCCGACGGCGAGAACGACGTGCGAACTTTCGATAAATTCGCCGTTTGCGAGTGTTACGCCGCGCACTTGATTGTTTTCGATTTCCAAACTTTCGACGCGGGTTTGGAACCGGATTTCGCCGCCCAAACTCTCAATTGTCGCCCTCATATCTTCGACGATTTTGATGAGTTTATAAGTTCCGATATGAGGTTTGTTGACGAACAAAATTTCAGGATTTGCGCCCGCTTCGACAAATTCGGTCAATACTTTGCGACCCAGATTTTTCCCATCCTTAACCTGCGAATAAAGTTTACCGTCCGAAAATGTTCCCGCGCCGCCTTCGCCGAACTGCGCGTTCGATTCGGGATTCAAAGTGCCGTGCCGCCAAAAACCGAACGTATCCGCGCTGCGTTCGCGCACCGATTTTCCGCGTTCCAAAATAATCGGGCGAAAACCCATTTTTGCGAGCATCAATCCCGCAAACAATCCGCAAGGTCCCGTGCCGATGACAATCGGGCGAATTTTCAAATCTTTCGGCGCGTGTCCGACAAGTTTATAAGTTGTATCAGGAGTTCCGATAACGTGCGGATCGCCTGTGAATTTTTCCAGTAATTTCTCGTCTTTCGCCGTTTCGACATCAACAATATAAACAAAAACAATCGCGCTTTTGCGCCGCGCGTCGTAACTGCGTTTGAAGATTGAAAAGTTTTTCAATTCGTCGCCGGAAATTTGCAGTTTAGCGAGAATCGCCGCTTCAAGCGCGTCTTCCGCGTGATTGAGGGCGAGTTTTATTTCGGAGATTCGGAGCATAGTGAAATAACCATAGTCATAATTTCTTTGATTGAAGTTACACAAAAGTGCCGGCTTTGAATCAAAATTAAAGTAACAGATTCACCTCGTTTAGCGACGGGCTTTGCCCGTAATCATAATTACCAAAAGAGTTTGATTCAAATTCAGGATCATTACGGGCAAAGCCCGTCACTAAACGAACGATGACCGTTTAATTATATCCATAGATTTCTATGAATTCATCTGTTTCAACTAAAGATAATCGCCCAAGAGAGAGCAAAGATTTCGACAGTTTTTCAGTTTCTTGTTTGATTTCATTGTAACCAAAAATCTCACCCCTCATTTTTTTAGGAACTTGGATTATTTTTGGAATATAAAGTGAATGAATTTGTTTGTAATCATAAGGTCCGCCGCATGAATCTCCTATTCCGCGTTCTTTAATAGAAGATAAATTCATCTGATCCAAATTTTTCTTCGGAGCATTAGGATTATCAATGAAAGAAAGATAATATCCTGTTCTATTTTGAGCTAAACAACTAAAAATTTCACGCCACTTTGTGTTGTTCATTATTCTGCTTAAATAATTGTCGTCATATTTCCCGAATGCTTCTTTGCAATTCTCTGTTATCAGGAAATGTTAAAAGTCTAATGTTCCGTTATCAGAAGTAAAGCATTTTCGCTCGGATAACGTCCGCGAACATGCAAAACTCGACGCTCCAAAATCTGATCTTCGTGGTTCATTTGCAAAATTCTGGTTGTCGCTTCGCCGATTTCGGTCAACGGTTCGATAAAAACTTCCTGTAAACGAAAATGTTCGCGCCAGCGCATTGTTCGCGGATTGTAAAATCTAACCAACTCATTTGTTTCAGGTGTCAAAGATGCAATATCGCTGCCTTTGTAGCGATTGCAGAAAACACAGGCGAGCGCGAGATTGTCTAATTTCGACGAACCGCCGTGCTTGCGACTGATGATATGTTCGATTTGAAATCTAAAAAAAGCGTCTTCTTCGGCAATCAAACAATATTCGCAAACGTAATGAGCGCGAACGGCAACGATCCGTCGAGTTCCAGCATTGATTTTACTCATTCGGCAAGAAATCGCGGGCGCGTGCTTTTGCAAGACGCATCAGATGTTCAATTTGCAAATAATGATTGAGTTCACTCTTTTCGGCAGATAATAATTCAGCTTCTTTTTCTCTTTCAAGCAAATCTTCAACACGCGCCTGTGCCGATGCCGACGGGCGAAAATCAATTACATCCTGCGGAGTCGTTCCGGCGGCAATAAAATCAATAACTTCTTCGTAGGCTTTGACGGTGTTCATAATAAAGTCATAATACGCTTCAATTTACATTTGCGTCAATATTTCTTCAAATAATCGTCGTCACAATTTCCCGAATGCTTCTTTGCAAATCCCGGTCGTCAGTGATTGGAGCGACGAGGGCGACTTCCGCCGCGTCAACGGGCGCGATTCCCTGCGCGATCATTTGTGCCGCGTAAATCAAAAGCCGCGTTGAAACGCCTTCTTCTAAACCGTGTCCGCGCAGATTTCGCACTTTTTGACCTATTTTCACCAAATCTTGCGCCGTGTTTAATTCGATGCCGCCTTCTTTGGCGACGATTTCGGCTTCGGCTTCGGCGTTCGGGTAATCGAATTCCATTGCGACGAAACGCTGGCGCGTGGACTGTTTCAAATCTTTTAAGATTGATTGATAACCCGGATTATATGAAACGACGAGCATAAATTCCGGCGGAGCTTCGATAACCGTGCCGCGTTTTTCAATCGGCAAACGCCGTCTGTCGTCGGTCAGAGGGTGAATGATAACGACCGTATCTTTGCGGGCTTCGACGACTTCGTCTAAATAACAAATCGCGCCGTTTCGCACAGCCGTCGTCAAAGGTCCGTCGTGCCAGACGGTTTCTTCGCCTTCGAGCAGAAAACGGCCGACGAGATCGGTCGCCGACAAATCTTCGTGACAGGCGACTGTGATCAACGGGCGATTCATTTTATACGCCATATATTCGACAAACCGCGTTTTGCCGCAGCCCGTCGGACCTTTGAGCATCACGGGCAATTTTGCCGCATACGCCGCTTCGAATAATTCGACTTCCTGATGAATCGGGAGATAGTAAGGCTCATTCTCAACCTTGTATTTTTCAACTGCTAATTCCATATAATAAAATAACTAAAAATCAATCTTAACACCGCGAGAAAATCCTTAGCAAACAGGCGAGAAAATCCGGCATTGTCGCAAAACTTTTTGCAGAATCAAATCTTACAATGATATACTGCAACTTTTCCGGCTAACTAAACATCCGTGAAAATCTGTTTAACTCAAATAAAAATCAAATAGA
>JBDTSO010000363.1:0-3482 GCA_039931085.1 Acidobacteriota bacterium
CCGTTCAAAGATTTCTCGGACAACTTCACGCCGTTAATTTTAATTCGGACGAACTGGAAATCGTACGCGGTTCGCCGGAGGCGCGGCGCAAATTTCTCGACGGCGGAATCGTTTCGATTTATCCGCCGTTTATTCAGACTTTAACCGATTATAATCGCGTCATTCGCCAGAAAAATTCCCTTTTGCAGTCGGCGCAGGCAAACGAATTTTCGCTCGAAAAAGTTGCCGAACTGCTCGAACCTTGGAACGAACAATTAATTGTTCACGCGGCGCGAATCCACAAAGCGCGTCTGCGTTATGTCGAAAGATTGCAGGAAGTTTTGGAGAAAAAACTTTTTGACAGAGAAGAAATCACGATTCGCTACGTTTCGTCTTTGGAAGGCAAAGGCGATTTGTCGGATTACGCCGCGCTTTTGGCGGAACGCTTAAAACTGCGCGTTCAAGCCGAACTTCGTTCCGGTTACGCTTTAATCGGAACACACCGCGACGATCTTGAAATTTTGTTTGACGAACACGATTTGCGGAAATACGGTTCAAGCGGTCAGCAAAGAAGTGCGCTGCTGATTTTGCAGCTTGCAACTTTGTCGGTTTATTTTGAACAGCACAAAGAATATCCGCTTTTTTTGCTCGACGATATTGACGCTGAACTCGACTACACACGCATCGGACAACTGCTCGAATTTTTGAGCAATAAAACACAGACTTTTGTTACGACTTCAAAAGAAAGCTTTTTGGAAACATTCGGCGCAGATGCGGAAATTTTTACGATTAAAAATGGGAAGGTTGTATCGGCTAATTTATCATGATAGTTTTTAATTATTTCGTATTTTTTTGCCACAGATGCACACCGATTTAAGAGGATAAAAACAGATAAGATAAAGGGTAAAATTAGTTTACAATGATAGCTCAGCTTTTCTTCCGATTTCGTTCAGTCTTTTGTTTGCGTGTGCATCTGTGATAAAAACTTTCTGAATTCACATAATGATTCGCTTCACTTCAACACGCGGATTTCCGAAATTTATTAGCAAACAGATTTTCAGGTTTGTCGCTTTTAGATAGTTTAAACACTGCGCTTTATGAACTTCTTCCAATCCTCTAACTGTTTTCAACTCAACGATTACCAGATTTGCAATAAACAGATCAGGCTCATAAATTCCAATTGCGACGTTATCGTAAAATACTTTTATTTGTTTTTGCTGTTCGACTTTTAATCCACATTTTGAAATTTCGTGTGCCAGCGCGTTTTCATAAACTTTTTCAAAAAAAACCGCAACCCAATTCGTTCATTATTTTGTAGGCACAACCGATAATTTTTTCAGTTATCAAATTTATTTCATTTTCAGAGTCATCCTTTTCAAACAAAGATTTAATCAAATCCGACTTTGTATCCATAATTTTCTTATCCTGTTTATATCCGGTTTTTATCAGTGTGCATCTGTGGCAAAAATTGCTTTCGCCGGAAAGATTTTCATCAAAATCCAATGCGCGAAAAACGAAACGCCAAAGCCGACAAACCACGCATAATCATATAAAATTCGCAGAGGTTCAAAGACTAAACCGATCCACGCGAAAAAACAACCGAGCAAAGTTGCCAAAACCGCCCGCCAATTCCATCCGGCGTATTCGCCTTTTGTGCGGTATAAATCGCCGAGATTGAGATTTTTGTTGCGGATAATCCAATAATCGGCGATCAAAACTCCGGCAATCGAACCCAAACCGCCGGAATAACCAAGCAGCCAACTGAAAATGTAACCGTTTGGATCGGCGAGAAGTTTCCAAGGCTGCATAAGAATTCCGATAATTCCCGTAATCAAACCGCCGGTGCGAAATGAAATTAACTTTGGAAAAGCATTGGCGAAATCGTTGGCAGGCGACACGACGTTGGCGGCGATGTTGACCGAAAGCGTGGCGACGATGATTGTGAACATCGAAACGGCGACGACCAAAGGCTGTGAAAACTGTCCGACAAGTTTTACAGGGTCCCAAAGTTCATCTGGTTTCATCTGCGGAAAAACGACGACTGCCGCCGAAGTTATCAAAATTCCCATCGCGGCGAACAAAACCATCGTTGTCGGAAGTGCGACGGTTTGCCCGATTATTTGTTCGCGCTGGCTTTTTCCGAAGCGTGTAAAATCAGGCATATTCAGCGAAAGCGTCGCCCAAAAGCCGATCATCGCCGTCAGCGAAGGAATAAATATTTTCCAAAACTCACCGGCGGTTTTGAATTTGTCTTCTTCGTGGAGCAAAAAACCGATGCCGCCGGCTTGGTATAAAATCCACGCTAGCAAAACCGCCGTCATAATCAAAACAAACGGCGCAGCCCAATTTTCGATGTGGCGCAAAAGATTCATTCCGCGATAAACGACGAAAATATTCATCGCCCAAAAAATCAAAAACGAAATCCATTCGGTCGGCGTGTGTCCGTTGATTTGACTGCCCAAAGCCAAGTTCCAATTCGGAATTATCGAAGAAAAAAAGATGTGAATCGCCTGACCGCCGATCCACGCCTGAATGCCGAACCAGCCGCAGGCGACAATTGCCCGCATCAACGCCGGAAGATTCGAGCCGAATGTGCCGTAAGCGGCGCGGGCGAAAACCGGAAAAGGAATGCCGTATTTCGTTCCCGGATGCGAATTGAGCAGAATCGGCGCAAGCACGATGATATTGCCAAGCAAAATTGTAATCAACGCCTGCCACCAATTCATTCCGGCGGAAATCAAGCCCGAAGCCATCATATAAGTCGGAATGCAGTGTGCCATCGAAATCCACAGTGCGGCGTAGTTATACGTCGTCCAATTGCGCTTTTCGATTGGAACGGGCGCGAGGTCTTCGTTATAGAGCGGCGACGTTTTGATTGACTGCAAAGCGTCCGGCTGCAATTCAACTCGTCCGTCAGAATATCGGATTGTTTCACTATTTGTCATAAATTTGTTGGAAACTATAATTTTTTAAAGTCTTTTTATGTATAAAAGAATTTTTTAATTCTGACAACTTTTTTGTGAAGATTTTTCTCTGATTCAAAATAAGATTTGTCGAGAACTGTGTTGACCTACTTTTTGACAATAAAGGAATTTTTTATCAATAATTATTTACAAATTCAAGTAGATTCGGTAATAATAATTTTTGCCGACTGTTCCTCGACAAGGCGAATTCAGCCTGATGATTTACACGAGATCACGAACCGATGCGCGTTCACGTTTGGAATCAGGGAAATGAAGCGGTAATTCGATTTGAAACGGAGGTTGTTCTTTTGGTAGAACGCGGTTTCAATTTTCGGCAAATCAAACGCGCTCTGGCAATTGTCAGAGAAAACAGAGAATTATTAATCGAAAAATGGAGAGAGATTTATGGATGAATATATTGAAGAAATCGGAATGCCCGAAGGCGAATTTGAGTAGCAATATCAACCCGCTGCCAAACACAGAGCAGAAAATCTCGCACGAATTTCAAAAGCTGTTTCTGCTTATTATGACAAAAAATCT
>JBDTSO010000364.1:0-3464 GCA_039931085.1 Acidobacteriota bacterium
ACCGCGGCTTTATACATCATTCCGCGCATTTGAACGGGCATTTTTGCCGCGCTTGTTATCATTTTGTCGGGCGTTTGATTGCCGTCAAATGCGTCATCACCAAACATTGTCATACTTTCGGGCAGTGATTTTTTCATCGCCGCCTGTTTTTGTTTGATGACGGCAATGCGTTCAGGAACTATTTTTTCCAAAACGGGCGTTAATTGACGAAACTGAAAATAATTTTCAAAGCCTTTCGATGTATTAAGCTGCAATAAGTAATCCGCTGTTTTGTTGGCTAAATCTTTGGCGAGTTTTTCTTCGATTTTGATTGATTTTGATTGCTCTTTAGATTTGTTTGAATCTAAATAATACTGATTCAAAAAACTCGAAACTATATTTCTTTCCGTTTCGTTTTTGGCAAAATCGCTGTCAAGCAATTTATTGCCGATGTCTTTGGCAAGATTGTTTGCCAGTTCATTATCTTTGGCATTGATTTTGGCGAGAATCTGAAAAACCGAACTCGTAACGCCGTTTTTGGCGATGCTTTCACGAAGCAGTTGCGCGGCTTTTTTCGGGTCTTTTTCGGCGGCTTGCGCGGAAAAACTTTGTTCGAGCCGCAGTTCATCGTCGGCGAGAAATTTGTTTCGACTGTTTTCCATCATCGCCGCCGGTGTCATTTTTTCTTTTTGTCCGGCTGCCGCCGCCGATGTCGTTTTCGCTGTCAACGCCACCGCTACATTTGCCGGACGAGTTGAATAAAGCAGTTCGAGAGCCATTTCCGGGTCGTATTTCGCCACTGTCAGCAAAATTTGTTTGCGCGGCGAAGGATTCGTCAAAAAGCTCATCATCGCCATCGGCGAAGTATCCGTCGAAGCGGGCGCGTTGTTAGCTTGAATTATTTCCTGCGCTGATTGGCGAAAAAGCTGCCGCGCCCGTTTTTCGTCGCGTTTCCACAGCACATCGCCCGCCGAAGCGTAAAGCAGAGCGCGATTGTCCGGCAGTTTGAGCAAAGCCGCTTCGCCGACGACTTGTTCGAGTATCGCCACCGCTTTTTTTTCCAATACCTTTTGCGCCTTTTCTTGTTCTTCCTGCGATTCGGTCGGCGAAGTTTGAGCAAATGTAAAAGTGTGGAAAGAAAAAATTAAACAAAAAAAACAGAAAAAACGAGAGAATTTCATAACTGACTCCTTAATAAGATATGGATTTCAAAATCATCATATATTAACAAGGCGGAAAGTTAAAGGTATTTTTATTTAAGCTATCTGGGATTTTTTTTAATTGGTGTAACGTGGTCGAATGTGCGGCGGAAATCTTCGCCGCTGAGAGTGACGGTTTTGCTCATTTCAAACAGGCGCGAACGCAGTCGAACTCCGATTCTGTCTTCCAAAGTTTCATCGCGTTCCGCTTTTCTTTCGTCCAGATAATTGGTGGTGAAAACCGTCATTTTTTTGTCGTTATAGCGCGTATTGATAATGTGCGCCATCGTGTCGCGCACCCAATCAGTCGGTTTTGACGCGCCGATTTCGTCCAAAACGAGAACTTCGGCATCGAACACGGGCGCGAGAACTTTCAACTCGGAAGTTTGCGAAACGGTGTTGTAAGAACCTTGAATTTCCTTCAAAAGCGCACCGAATTCGTAGAAAAGACAGCTAAAACCGCGCTCAGTCAAGCCTTTCAAAATCGAAACGGCGAGATGCGTTTTGCCGACACCGACAGTTCCCATAAAAAGAAGCCCTCGTTCAACCGCCGGATAATCCATCGCCAGCCGCGAGGCAAAGCGAAAAGCACGTTCCTGCGAAGGATTCATCACGCGATAACTATGGAAATGACAATCAGTGTAGCGTTTCGGAATTCGCGCTTTGTCAATTAAATTTGAGTGCGATTTTTGCTTGCGGCATTTGCAGGCGCGCGCGCCTTTTCCCGCAACAATTTCCATTCCCGTACCGAAACACAGCGGACAGACTTCCGGCTCGTCGCGGCTTTCGGGCGCGTCGTAAAATTCGCGCTCCGGCACGTCCTGCGCCGGATTCGGCACGGCAAAGAGCGGATGAATTTTCGCTTTTTCTTGCGGCATTCGGGAAAATAATCCAACAGATAAATCTTATTTTGTCGAGAGTTTTTCTTCAAATAATTCAGAAGTAGTTTTGAATTATAACACTGAAATAAATGATTTCAAGTTTTATTTTGTCATTTAAAAGCCAATAAAAATCGGGCTGAAATAAAAGTGTAAATAACCGAAAAGGCGAAGTTTATGAAAACACAGGACTTAGATTTAACAAAAAATTTACATAAAGGCTAAATATTTTATTCGTCGAATGTTTTGCAGGTTGACACTATGATATATTGAAATCTTGTTGCGGGAAGTTTTTATTATGAGTATTTTGCGTAGTGTATTGATAAGACTTGGTTTAGCCGATTTAAAAGCCGAGCGAAGTCCGATTTCGATTTTTCTGCTTGATGACGATCAACGACGGCATCGCTGGTTTATAAAAAGATTTGAAGGTGATGAATTGGATATTGCTGAAACGGTTGAAGAAGCCAAAGAACTTTTATCTAAATACGCTTACGACGCGATTTTTCTCGATCACGATTTGTTGCCGCATCATTACGAATCAAACGATCATAGTGACTTTGAAAACACCGGCTACGCAGTTGCCGAATGGCTCAATGAAAATAAGGAATTAAACCGCGCCGCCACCGTCATTGTTCACACGCGCAATGCCGACGGCGCAGTTAAAATGGTCGAAAAACTGCGCGAATCGGGCAGGCAGGTCGAATATGTGCCGTTTCCGATGCTCGATGTGAAGATAAAAAATTATTGGAAAAGATAGGGAAAGTAAAAAGTGAAATGTGAAATGTGAAGAAGGTGAAAGATATTCTAGCTGTAAACGATGCTTTAAACTTTTTTACTTTTCACTTTTTACTTTTTCACACTCCCGCCAGATTCCATTTACGAACAATTTCATTTACCAAATTGGCGACTTTATCAGTAACTTTAGTGAAATATTCGTCCGCCTTTTTCTGGTCAAACTTCGGATAACCCTGTCCTTTTTGATAAAGTCCGATGGAAGACGGGAAAGGCGTTGCCGACCACGTTCCCGCCGCTGGAAAAGCGGTCGCCATATCGTCGTTGTATTTTTCGGGATGAACCAGCGTCGGGTCAATCGCCTGAATAAAAGCCGTTTCATTAAGTCCGGCGTGTCCGCCGTCTTCGCCGAAAACCTGCTTTGTTTCATCGGAGGCAAAAGACCACCAATTTATTACCAGAGTTCGCACCTTTTGTTCGTGGGCAACTTCCGCCGCAACTGATTGCAAAACCGCTGTTTGTCCGCCGCCGTGTCCGTTTAAAATAATAATGTTTTTAAATCCGTTTTTCGCTAAACCTTCCAAAATTTGCTTGACAAATGGGCGATACGCTTCTTCAGTGATCTGAAACGCGCCCGGATACGCCTGCATACTTCCCGTAATTCCATACGGCAGCG
>JBDTSO010000365.1:0-3447 GCA_039931085.1 Acidobacteriota bacterium
GCGAATCAAACGGCAATCTTCCCGATGTCATAGTTTCGGATTTGGCAATGCCTAACGAAGACGGTTATGCTCTGATCGAACGCATCCGAAAATTAGAAGCCGAAAACGGCGGAGAAATTCCCGCGCTCGCGCTCAGCGCATTTGCTTCAAATGACAACAAAAATAAGGCTTACAGTGCGGGTTTTCAAAAATATCACACCAAGCCTTTCGAGCCGGATGTGATTATTCAAGACATTCTGGAAATTGTGAGGAAATAATGAAAGTTCAAGGTTCAAAGTTTTAAGACAAACTGACTTTGAACTTTGAACCTTGAACTTTGAACTACTTCAGCCGCCGCGCTTTGCCGACGAGGGTTAAAAAATCACGACGATAGTTTTTCAAATCGCTGCCCAACGAATTTTCGGCTAAATTCGATACATTGCCGAAATTGGCGTTTCCTTTATAATGCGAATCCCGCATAATCATTCCGAATTCCGCGACTGCCGAAGCAAATTTCAAATTATCAGAAGCGTTTTCAATTGAGTTTCCTCTGTCTAATAAACCCTGCGTCAAAAGTTTGCTTTCCGTTTCATTCGGTTCTTTGTAACGCAGTTTGACGGTTAAAAGTTCGTCGCTGAAACTTGATTCGGACGGCTGAACTCGTCCGTATTTCAATTCGATTCCGTCATTTTCAACCGCTTGTCCGGCAGGAACGATTTCATAAAGTGCCGTAACCGAATGTCCTGCGCCGATTTCGCCAGCGTCTTTTTTGTCGTCGTTAAAATCTTTGTTGGCGAGCAAGCGATTTTCGTAGCCGATCAGACGATAACCCGCAACTTTTGCCGGATTAAATTCAACTTGAATTTTGACATCTTTGGCGATGGTAAAAAGCGTTCCGGCGACTTGCGAGCCGAGCGATTTCAAGGCTTCCGCCTGCGAATCAATATACGCATAGTTGCCATTGCCTTTGTCGGCGAGTTTTTCCATCATCGAATCGTTGGTGTTGCCCGTTCCGAAACCCAAAACCGACAGCGAAATTCCGCTTTGACGTTTTTGTTCGATCAATCGTACAAGTTCGTCGTCGCCGGAAAGACCGACGTTAAAATCTCCGTCAGTTGCCAGAATCACGCGATTGTTGCCGTTTTTGATGAAATTTTGCTGCGCGACATTATACGCAAGCTGAATTCCTTCGCCGCCATTGGTCGAACCGCCCGCGTTTAAATTGTTCAGTGCGTTCAAAATATCGTTTCGATTATTTGTCGACGGCAAAACCAAACCGCTAGAGCCTGCATAAACGACAATCGCCACGCGGTCTTTTGCCGTCAATTGATTGACCAAAATCCGCAAAGCGTCCTTCAAAAGCGGCAATTTCCGCGCGTCATTCATCGAGCCGGAAACATCGAGCAGAAAAACGAGATTTGACGGCGGAACATCGTCGAGCGAAACTTTTTTGCCCTGCAAACCGATGGAAACTATTTTGTGTTTCGCGTTCCAAGGCGCGGTCGCAACTTCGGTCGTAACCGAAAACGGTACATTTCCAATCGGCTGCGGATAATCGTA
Source organism: Acidobacteriota bacterium (assembly GCA_039931085.1). GTDB lineage: Bacteria > Acidobacteriota > Blastocatellia > Pyrinomonadales > Pyrinomonadaceae. The sequence continues at coordinate 1,540 of JBDTSO010000365.1, forward strand.
TTCAAAATAATTAACGAGTTCTTCAATCCGGACGGCATCTTTCGGCGGCAGCATTCCGTCATTCAAATAACGGCGAACATTGGCGTAAGAAGCCGTGTCAACATCAATCGAAAAAGTCGAAAGCGGCGCACGCGAGGTTTCGAGAAACGGATTTTCTGCAATCTCGGCATATTTTTCACTCGCGGTTTCGTCTTCGTTATAATATCCGTCGTCCTTTATTTCCGGCGTGGCTAATGCCATATTTGAATTCATCGAATAAGTCTGATTTTGCTCGACATCTTGTTTACTGACTGATGTGTTTTTTTCAGCAACCGAACAAGCTGAAATAAGAAAAGCCGACATTAGACAAAATCCGATCAAACGATAATTTACAGTTAAATTTTTCATAATTCCTCCAAATAATTCCAAACTTAAAATCTATAACCAACTCCTGTTTGACAATTAGAACGACTTGAAAAATATAACTTGCAAATAAAAAAGCCGCTCGACGAGCAGCTTTTATAAATATTTTTACTTGCAAAGATATTTATCGGGCAAGTGTTACAGGCGTGGCATTGGCTTCGTCAAAAACGGGCGTATAATCACTATAATTATTCGCATTTGAAATAATTTCCGGTATAACGTATAAGTTTTCACTCTGTTTGAGATCGTCAATTACATCAATTACATCATAAGAATAAGTTACAAATGAACTATCTTTTGCGTCATTAGATACGCTTTCTGAAATCTCTTGGGTTGACAGATAACGTGTCGAATTACCATCTTTTACAAAAAAGTGTAAACCAACAATAAAATCTTCAGTGGACTCATTCTTTGACTGGATAAATAATTCCGTTTTGATTTCACCTGTTTTCCTGTCAAAAATCGCTTGGGTAACTTTAGGCGCACTTATTTTGTTCGCGTATCCTTTATTACTTCGCCAACAGCTTCGCGTATAAGTTTCAGATGTTACAGGCGTAACAACTACGCTTTCATATTTCGGCATTTGATAAAAGAAAGCCGCGGTAATAATGCTTGTTCCGACAATTAAATTAAAAAGTATAAATCCGACGATATGTTTGTTCATTGCTGTTTTTCTCCCTTAAAAGTTTCTTACTAGAACGAGGATAACCCAAACACTTGCATAAAATCAAGGATTTTTTGAAAATCTTGATTCTATCAAATGCTCTTTTTGAACTCCAAACCTTTCCGTAAGACGCGGATAAGTTTGATATTCCTCTTCCAAATTTTCGCCGTCGAGAAACATTTCCGCTTCGGCAATCGCTGTTATCGAACCTTCGATTTCCATATAAATTCCAAATGGAAGTTCGTCCAAAACTACTTCAACACTTCGGAAATGCCAAATTTTTCGGCGTTTTTCATAGACCAATGCTTTTGTAAAACCAAGACTTTCGATAATCTTTTTAAGTTCATCGGCATTTTCGACTTCCGTTTCATATTCGATTCTCTGTTTGTGCGCCAGCGAATTCTGAACGGGTTCTTTGTAAGTCAAAATCGTTTTATCGGCAATTTTACGAACGCGCAGAATCGCTCCTTTCTCCATCAAAATATCGCCGCGATAAAGTATGTTTTCTTCAAAATCTTCTCTAATAAATTCCGCCCCGAATTCTTTTAAACTCGCCAAAATCTGTTCGCGCTGATCGTTTGATAATGTAAATTTTTTCTCGATTTCAATTGCCATATATTTGATTATTCTTCATATTTTTTCTTATGTTCCTTCATCAACGCCTGATAAATTTCATCATTTTTGGCAAGATAATATTTCTCTGAAAATATTTTTGCGGATTCGGCTTTTTCCTGATCTTCTTCGATCGGCAGAATTTCCTTCGTGCCTTTTTTGTATTTGCGCCCGGATTTGTGATTGGCATAACGCCGCGCCCGCGTAATTCCCATCTGCAAAAACTTTCG
>JBDTSO010000366.1:0-3422 GCA_039931085.1 Acidobacteriota bacterium
GCGTCCTGATGCTGGTGCTGCTCGAAGTCATATTGAGCGGCACAAAAATTCGTTCGCGCACGAAATCATCCCACTCTTTACCCGTTACCGACGGCACGATTTGTCCGGCGGCGAGAAACATTATGTTTTGATAGCCGAATTTTGAACGCATACTCGAAGACGGTTGTAAAAACCGAATCCGGCGCAAAATATCATCACGGCTGTAATCCGTCGCATACCAAAGCTGATCGCCGCGCTCCAATCCGATGCGGTGCGACAGCAAATCGCGGACGGTCATTTCGCGTGTCACATACGGATCAAAGAGTTGAAAACCCGGCAGATATTTGGTTGCGTGGTCGTCCCATTTGAGTTTCCCGTCGTCAACCAGCATCGCAATCGCGGCGGATGTGAACGCCTTTGATGACGAACCGATGGCGAACATCGTATTTTCATCAACCTTTTCCGGCTTGCCGAGTTCGCGCACACCGTAACCTTTGGCGAAAACAACTTTGTCATCCTTGACGACGGCAATCGCCACGCCCGGAACATCCCAATCTTTGATGGCTTTGTTGACGTAATCATCAAACCCTTGTAAGGGCGCGTCCTGCGCGACGGCGGACAACGAACCGATGAAAAGCAACAGAATTAAAAAGATAAAATTACTCGCTCGTGATTGAAATTTCATAATGTTTCCTCTCAAAAAATTGTTATGTTCAAACCGTCCAAATTTGTTTCAAAACCCGCGCAAAATTTCCGCCGAGAATGCCTTGAATGTCCGCGTCGCTGTATTTGCGGCGAATAAGTCCTTCGGTTAAATCGAACATTCGTTTCGGATGATTTAAGCCTTCGATGTCAATTTTTTCGCGGAAACCGTAACTGCCTTTATAACCTGCGCGAAGACGTTTGTTGTCTTCCGGCGGCATCGAATCGTAGCCGTAAAGATCAATATCGCTGCCGACTCCGAGATGTTCCGCGCCGATCAGTTTTCTAACGTGGTCATAATGATCGAGAACGTCTTCGATGGTCGTCGGCTCGGTCGCTTTGACAAACATTCTAACGCCGGTAATTCCCATTACGCTTCCGGCTTTTCCGACCGCTTCTATCGCTTCATCGGTCTTATCGCGCGGATGACCGCCTGCGAGAACGCGACAATTTGAATGTGTAATCAGCACGGATTTTTTGGAAATCTCAAATGCATCGAGCGTCGTTTTGTCGCCGCAGTGCGAAACGTCAACCGCCATTCCGACTTTGTTCATCCGCCCGATAATCGCCGCGCCGAAATCGGAAATTCCTTCGTCGTGGCGTTCGGTTGAACCGCTGCCGATAAAATTTTGTGAATTATAAGTTAATTGCGAAACGCGCTGTCCGAGTCCGCGAAAGAAATCAACGTCGTCGGGTTTGCGAAACTGATCCGAATTTTGCAGTCCGAGAATTACGCCTAATTTGCCTGATTTTTTCACGCGGTCAAAATCATTCGGGCTGTCAATCCGCATAAAATGTTCGTCGTGATTGGCGATAAAACCGTTCCAAAATGCAAAAAATTCCAGAACATTCGCGTAAGAATCCATTCCGCCCATTCCGAGCGCGGGATGAATAATGTTAATTCCCGAATCTTTCCACGGTTGTAAATCGGCAACCGTAAAACTTTCCGGGTCTTTAAACCATTTCGCCTGTTTCGTAAAATCGAGCGTCATCACGCAGAGCATGTCAATCACGGTAGATTGCCTGACCAAATCAATCGCCCGCGTCGAGTATTCGGTTGGCGAATTGGCGAAAATTTGAAAGCGACCGAAATTTAACATCGGCGCGGCAATTATTCCTGCTCCTGCCAATGCCGCTGTTTTGAGCATTTCTCGCCGCGTGAAATTATTTTTGTTTTGCTTCATTTTGTTTTATCTTGTCGCCTTTGGCGACCAAAAAATTATTGTGTCAGGCGTGTCAGCAAATAAACTCCCGCCTGTTGATCGCCGCGATTTATTCGGTAAAAATTTTCAACTAAAAAACCTTTGTTAATCGCTTCGGTAAAAGCCAGACGGGTTGACTCACGCCATTTTTTTGCTAATTCGCTGTTTCGTTTCACCAGATCGTTAATGTTTGAAGGAATTTCTATCAAAGCGTGATTCGCTTCCAATCCCTCGTCTAAATCGCTGGAAAGCGGAGATTCGTCAATTCCGACTTTTACGAGAGGCGTAATTTGCTCCAAATCATAATCAAAATTTGTTTTATTGATTTGGCGATTCGTTAAATCCCACACAACCCACAAACGATCTGTTCCGTTTTGATGGAGAAAACTCGGCGCGTCTTCGCCGTAAAAATTGACAAAATATTGATCTGAAACAACGCCTAATTTATTGAAATTGAAATAGGCATTCAAACTTTGCAGCGGGTCAAAGGTCCACGACATCAAACTAATTCCTTGCTGCAAAATAAATTCGCGCTGCGCCCGTTTTAATTTTTCGCCGAGTTTGTAGTTGCGATATTCCGGCTTGACGGCGAGCATATGTGAATGATGCGCCATTTGCCCTTTTTCGTAACTGACAAATCCGTAAGCAAATCCGATCAATTTTCCGTTTTCAAACGCGCCCAATAAACAGCCGCCCGCCGCTATCGCCGCCGCCAATTGCGAAATGGGAACGACTTCAATATCGGGAATTCCCCAAACTTCTTTTTGGAGTTCTTCAACCGCTTGCATTTCCGCAATGCTCTTAATCGGACGAATTTCTATTGATGTTTCCATTTTTGGAATCATTACTTTTGATAACCCTGACCGTAAATTACTTTTCCCGGTTTTGCGCCTGTGTGTTTGCCGTTTTCGACGACGACCGTGCCGTTGACAATCACGAAATTGATTCCCGACGGCGTTCTAAACGGATATTCGTAAGTTGCGTTATCCTGAATTTTGTCATAATCGAAGATGACGACATCCGCCCACATTCCTTCTTTGATTAATCCGCGTTTGGGAATTCGCAAACGTGTCGCCGACCACGAAGTCATTCTACGAATCGCATCAGGCAGCGTGATAATATTTTTCTTGCGGACATATTCGGCAATGACACGCGGAAAATTTCCGTAGCCGCGCGGATGTCCGTTTCCGACGGTATTCGGATCAACCAATGTCGGGGAAGCCGAAGCGTCGCTTCCAAAACTAATCCACGGGAATTTGATCGCGGTTTCAATATCCTTTTCGCTCATTAAATAATAGAGTGCGCCTGCCCGATTATTTCCTTCAACGATCAAATCGAATGCCGCATCAGCGGGTTCTTTGTTCATTTCTTTAGCGATTTGCGCGACGCTTTTGTTGTTAAATTTGTCGTTGTCCTTATTTCCGGTCGAAACGACGACTATATTATCCCAACCGCCCGCCGCTTCGACGATGTTCCACCAACCCGGCGATTCGGTTTTTATTTCACTTTTCAGACGCTCACGAATTTTCGGGTCTTTGA
>JBDTSO010000367.1:0-3386 GCA_039931085.1 Acidobacteriota bacterium
TTTCGGTGCGGCGGAAATCGTAATTGAACAAATCCTGAAACCACATTCCCGCGATGAACAAAAAGTTCCACGGGTCTTGACGACGTTTTTCAATGTCTTCAATCGTCCGCGTTCCGTCAACTTTTCCGTAATCTTTGCCCGACAAGCCGAATGATTTATCGAACTTTTTCAAGATTCCGCCCAAAGTCAAACTTTTCGGCGCACCGTACGGATTATAGTTTTTAAGCAACGCCATTCCCATCATAAAATTGGAAAACCACTTTCCGCGAGCCGTGTCGGTGATGTGTTTCATATCTTCGACCAGTCCGGGAATGCTTAAAAATTCGGGAACGGGAGCCATTTCCTTTGTTTCTTTATTAATCATCACGGCGGTTCCGACACCGCAGTTCGGATGACAGCCGCAGGAAACCTGTCCCCAATCGGCTTCCGGTCCGTGAACTAAATCAGCAAAATCGGCGAACGCGCCCATCAATGAAAGCGGAAACCAATCGCGCAGCGGCTCGGTAATGCCGACCTGTTTTTGAACGTCCTGCGCCAGATGCGAAAGCGTATAACGCTGTTGCAAACGTCTTTGTTCTGTAATGTGTTCGTCGCGTCCGGTGAAAGAAACGGGTTGAAATGACACAAATGAAACTTTTTTCGGATTTTCCAATGCGAAACGGACAATTGAGCCGACTTGATCGTTATTTACTCCATTAACTAATGTTGTCACGAGAACAATATCAACTCCGGCTTCGTGTAAGTTGTTGATCGCGCGTAATTTAACATCAAAAAGATTGCCGACTTGTCTGTGCGAGTTGGCATCGTTGCCAACGCCGTCGAATTGCAGGTAAACAAATCTCAAACCGGCTTCAGCGGATTCGCGGCAAAATTCTTTTGATTTTGCAAACTCGATTCCGTTAGTTGCAGCTTGCACCGAATTGTAGCCGACTTCGCGCGAATAACGCACAGCTTCGAGAAAATAAGGCGAAAGCGTCGGTTCGCCGCCCGAAAACTGCACCGACATCTGACGACGCGGTTTGATCGAAATTGCATTATCGAGAATTTCCTTGACATCTTCCATCGAAAGTTCGTGAACAAAACCGACTTGATTCGCGTCCATAAAACACGGATCGCACATCATATTACAGCGATTTGTCAAATCAACCGTCAAAACCGCGCCGCGCCCGTATTTAATGGTTGACGAACCGTGATTGTGCAGTTTTTCATCATTATGTGATTGAATATCGCGTCCGGGAAAATTGGCTTCGATGTGCTGCAAAAACTTTGAATCAATCGCCATTAAATCTTCAAAATGTCCGTGGTCGGGACAATCTTTAATCATCCAGATTTCACCGTCGCGTTCAATAATTTGTGCTTTGATCTCGCCGACTTTTTCATTAACTAATATGCCGACTTCTTTTTTGCCGGCTAAAATATCTTCACGCGCTTCAATTACACAGTTTGGGCAGAGCGAATCGGTTGTGCGCGGAAAACCGAGCGTTGGTTTGGTCTTCTGCCAAGATTTAAGCAATGGCTTATCCGACCATTTCGGCGTAAAAGACGGATTCGGTTTGTATTTATTAACGGCTTTGACAGCGTTGAAAACACCGCCGGCAATATACGTCAAGCCTTTTTCAAAATGTTTAACAGGTCTCATAATTATATTTTCTCCAAATAAACTTCAATGTCGTATTGTTAGAGTTTCATCTCCGCTTGGAGTTAAGCAATAAAAAAGTAAAATTTATGCAATTAAAATAGCTTTTGATATAAATAGTATCAGTTTGGCAAAAACGAAACTCTATCATTAGTTTAAAGCAGGCAAAAATTGTGCCGTTGGATAAATAGTATTTATCTTATTTATTATTAACTAATTATGGGAATCTCATATTTATAAATAGGTTGAAAACTTGGGGCAAATTGACACAATCAGTTAGAAAATCACCACAAAACGGCATTATGATACAACAATAAATATTGTATTGAGCTTGGTTTTAGGTTCTTTTGAAAATTGAAACTTAAAATATTAAACTCCTGTTTAAAAAACACTTCTAAAAATATAAATTATGTATTGAATTTTTTTATTACTGCCTTAAAAAATAAAGCTCAAAATAAATTTTGCACAGGTTCGTGGATTTTCGTTCTCTTTTCGTTCACCTTTAAGCACTTAGCTTAACGAATACTTTAAGGAAGCCTCATAAGTTATTGGCAGCAAAGGGTTTTTTGTCACAAAAATAATACTTTACATCCATTTTTCTTTGTGATAAATTTGCATTCACCTTACGGGAGAATATACGGACGGATAAATTTGATTCTCTCGTTTCAAGAATTACAAAGACAATTCAGTTTTTATTTTAGAGGTTAGTGATAATAAAAACTACTTCTAAATGATTTATGGCTATACGCTTCGGAACATCGGGTTGGAGGGCAATCATTGCCGACGATTTCACATTTACAAATGTGCGGCTCGTAACCGAAGCAATCTGCAGATATTTGACAGAAAATTCAAGTGAAAGTCAAAAAACTTTGATAATCGGACACGATTCGCGCTTTATGGGTGAAAAGTTTTCGGAAGTTGCGGCTGAAATTGCCAAGCGCAAGGGGTTTCAGGTTTTGCTTTGCAATCATCCGACACCGACACCGACGATTTCGTTTGCTATCAGAAATGAAAAAGCAGTTGGCGCAATGAATTTCACGGCTTCGCATAATCCGCCGGAATATCAAGGGATTAAGTTTTCGACAGCGGACGGCGCACCGGCTTTGCCTGAGATTACGAAGCAAATTGAAGAAAATATTAAAAATAATGTTCAGGCTGAAGATAAAGACGGCGGAACAATTGAGAATTATGATGCGCGTCCGGCTTATCTGGAAGATTTGAAAACTAAAGTTCGGTTTGACCAAATCGCCGCTGCCAACGGCAAATATGCTTATGACGCGCTTTGGGGAACAGGACGCGGATATTTGGATAAGATATTGCGCGACAATGGTTTGGAAGTTGAAACGATCCACGATTGGCGCGATGTTACGTTCGGCGGAAAATCGCCTGAGCCGAGCCAAACACAAGTCGGCGAATTGATTGAAAAAGTAAAGTCGAATAATTTGACGCTCGGACTTGCCACCGACGGCGACGGCGACAGATTCGGAGTAATTGATGCTAACGGCGAATTTATCACGCCGAACGAATTAATTCCGCTTTTATCGGATTATCTGGCGGAAAGTCGCGGCTGGACGGAAGGTTTGGCAAGAAGTGTCGCTACGACACACTTAGTTGACAGAGTTGCCGAAAATCGCGGTTTGAAATTATACGAAACTCCGGTCGGATTCAAATTTATCGGCGAATTGATAAACGAAGACAAAATTATTTTGGGCGGAGAAGAATCCGCAGGTCTTTCAATCAAAGGACATTA
>JBDTSO010000368.1:0-3380 GCA_039931085.1 Acidobacteriota bacterium
ACAATTTTCACATTCAAAATTTTATCGCCGCGCACGAGATTATCTACGATTTTCATATCGTTTTCGTTCACTTTTCCGAAAACCGTGTAACCGCCGTCGAGATGCGGCTGCGGTGAATGTGTCACGAACCACTGCGAACCGCCTGTGTTTTTGCCTGACAGTGCCATTCCGACGGTGCCGCGTTCGTATGGAATCATATTAATTTCGTCGCGGATTTCCCAACCCGGACCGCCGTTGCCGTCGCCGCGCGGATCGCCGTCCTGCACGACGAAATTCGGCACGACGCGATGAATTGCCACGCCGTTGAAATATCCGCTTTTTGCCAGTTTGATAAAATTATCAACCGTTAAAGGCGCGTCTTCGGGGAAAAATTCGATTGTGAAAACTCCTTTTTCGGTTGTGATAAGTGCACTTACGCTTTTGCGCGAAACGGCGCGGATGTAATCGGCGTTTGTGTTCAAAATCTGTCCGAGTTTTGTTTCTGTTTGCGGGTTGAATGGTGTAATTATTCCGACTTTTTCTTCAACATTTGGAAATTCTTTGGTCAAATTGTTTTCCTTTATCAAATTTGCGGCATGTCGGCGAATCAAATAATCAGTTGCGTCAAGAGCGAGTTTTAATGAGGAAATTGCTTGTATTTTGTCTAGTTTGACGAGCGCGGAAAGTATCGCAAGTTGCGCGTCATTATATTGCTTGTCGTTTAAAAGTGCTTTGGCAAAAGCGGTTTTTAATGCTTCGATATTTTCCTTGTTGGTTGGCTGTTCGCCTAAAATTTCGGCAATCGCGGCGCGAATAAAAACGTCCGGTTCGGTTTCCGGCATCAGACGAAAAATATTTGATGTATTTTCTGATTTAAACGCGGCAAAGGCTTTCAGCAGATCGGGAATTGCCAACCTTAACTTATTTTCCACTTTTATTTGCGGATTTTGACTAATCCATTTTCCGATTAACTGAACCAGCAGCAAGCGTGCTTTGGATTTTAAAGAATTATTTTCCTCGCTCGCTGTAAGATTGGCAATCTCGCCCAAACCTTGAAATGCGGCGGAACTTGATTGCCACTTGCCGTTAAAAATTTCGTCTGATTGATCTGCGATTGATCTCAAATAAGTTTCGGGTGCGATTCGCGCCAGCGCAATTTCGGTTTCGGCTGATGAATAATTATCGGCTTCGTGCAAATCGTCGAGAAATTTAACGGCTCGTAAATCGTCTGTTTCCGGCAAAATTTTACCCAAAGTCGCCGCAATTTCAAGAAGTTCATTTTTCTCAAACGGATTCGCAAATTTTGATTTCTTATAATCTGCAAAAAGATTTTCGCCGCGATCTAATAACTTATCGGCGGCTTGCTTGTCTTTTAAGTTCCCCAAACTGCGAATTGCCGAAACGCGGACGCGCAAATCTTCGTCGGATAAAGCCTTTGCCAACAGAATATCAAAAGCGTCTTTGTCTTCCGCCGCGCCGAGCGCACGCGCCGCATTTGCTCTGGCAATTGCGTCGTCGTCGGACAAAAGCATTCTGCGAAGTTTTTCGTCAGCGTTTTTGGCGCGAAGTCTGGACAAAGTGTTGGCGGCATCAGCGCGGATTCGCGCATCAGTGTTTGTCAGAAATTTTGTCGCTACTGCTTCGCCCTGTTCAGGTTTTGCCCGCAAAATCGCCGTGATTCCAAGCAGAACAACTTCACGATTCTGCAATTTGCCGCGATTGTCTTCAAACTGCAAAAGATTCAAAATCGCTTTGCCCAAATTTTTCGACTTTTCATCTTTGGCATTTGCCGCCGCGATTTTTCCCGCGGCTTCGACAGCGCGAGCGCGAACTTCGTCGGTTTCTTTAGTTTTTTGCAAAACTTTCAAAATCGCATCTGCCGCTTTTATTGATTCGATTTCCCCGAGCGCAAACGTTGCCGATGCACGAACTTGCGTATCTTTATCTTTGTCCAAAAGATTAACAAGCGCGTAAATTGCGCGTTCGTCGCCGATTCTGCCGGCAGCGAGCGCGGCACGTTTTCTAATCGGAGCGTTCTTGCTTTTCATCAAACTTTCCAAAGTTTTATCAAAACGCAGTTCATCTTCGGCTTTGGAAATTCGCACCGGAGTTTCAACCGGAATCTGTGCGAACGCAAAAACGGAAAATCCGTAGAAAATTAGAACGAAACTTAGAATAATTTTTTTCATTTGCATAAATTTTTTTCAATTGAACGGTTTAAGGATTTTAACGATTATAGACGGTAAAGCCAAATTGTTTGTCAATTTCTCTAATTTATGAGCTTAGTTTATAATCATTTGAAAATCCGTACTTTAATCAAAAAAATAAATGCTGAAAAAATTATTCGTATTGACAGTTATCTTAAATCTGCTCGGTTTACCGCTTTCTGTTTTAGCGCAGAATAAACAAAAAATTGACCTTTTACTTTATAACGGTAAAATTTTTTCGGCGGACGAAAAAGGCACAATTTATGAAGCCGTCGCGGTTGAGGGAGAGAAAATCGTCGCGGTTGGCGATTCAAAGGATTTACAAAACAAGTATCAAGCGACAAAAGAAATTGATTTGCAGGGAAAACTCGTTACGCCCGGATTTAACGACGCGCACATTCATTTTGTCGAAGTCGGATTATCGCTGCTGCAAGTTGATTTGAACGGTTCAAACACGCTGGACGAAGCGAAGCGAAGAATCGCGGCGAAAGTCAAAGAAACTCCGAAGGGCGAATGGATTTTGGGGCGCGGTTGGGATCATACTTTGTGGAATAATCGGCTTCCCGCAAAGCAAGATTTGGACGACATCGCGCCGGATAATCCGGTCTTTTTTCAGCGAGTTGACGGACATATCGCGTGGGCAAATTCGCTGGCTTTCAAGTTGGCAAAGGTTACAAAAGACACGAAAAATCCGCAAGGCGGCGAAATCGTCCGCGACGCTGCCGGCGAACCCGCCGGAGTTATTAAAGAAACGGCGCAGGGTTTGATTGACAGAGTTATTCCGCCGCCTTCGCCCGAAATGGTAACAAAAGGTTTATTGCTTGCGCTCGACGAAGCGAAAAAATACGGTTTGACGAGCTTGCAGGGAGGCGAAGATGCCGCCGCGATGCCGGTTTATGAAAAACTTTTGGCGGAAAATAAATTGACGGCGCGAGTGGCGATTTGGCAGGATTTTGAAAAATCAGTCGCCGATCTGAAAAAAGAACGTGCGGATTTTAACAATCTGAAATTAAATCCGGCGCGTTTGAAATTCAGTATGCTGAAAGGCTATCTCGACGGTTCGTTAGGTTCGCGCACCGCCGCGATGCTCGCGCCTTATTCGGACGATCCGGCAAACAGCGGAATTCCGCGCCGACCCGCCGAAGAAATGATAAAAATGATCGTCGAACGCGATGCCGCCGGTTTTCAAATCGG
>JBDTSO010000369.1:0-3372 GCA_039931085.1 Acidobacteriota bacterium
CATTGCTAAAGTAGTTCCCTTAAACGGCAGAATCGGGATTTCGATTTTTTCCAAAATTTTGACGGCTTCGATCAACTGCTGAGTCAGAAATAAATTTTTTTTTGTTTGTTTTTGAAGTGTTTGAGAAAGTAAATTTTTAATTTCCGGGTCAAGCAAATCGGAAAATTTTTGCAGCAGATTCCAGCAGATAATCGGCAAAAGACCATTCTTAGCGGCGATATTTAATACAAAATCCCAATCCGGCGACTCACTCAAAACATTAGAAACACGCGCCGTCTGTTGAGAATTCAGACGAGTTTGCGAGCAATCGAGTATTAGCTGCGTTTCTAAATTATTTTGTTGGTTTGGATTTATTTTCATTTGTATTTCAAACAAAAAAACTATGCTTTTTTCCAAATAATTTATTTTCCATGAATCCTAACCTGCCAACTCCGGCTTTTCATTCGTAACAAACCGGCTTTCAATTGAATTTAATTGTTCCGTTTCGATTTGCCGTTCACCGGCGGTCTGCATCTGTGATTTCCACGATTCCGCGTAGAATCCATCGGCTTTTATAAGTTCTCTGTGGTTTCCCGATTCGATTATTTTCCCCCGGTCAATGACGTGAATAATATCCGCCCGCATCGCAATCGTAAAACGATGAGTAATAACCACGCCGGTTTGTCCGACAGTCGTTTCCCGAAAACGGTCAAACCAATCAACTTCCGCCCACGAATCCATAAAACTCGTCGGTTCGTCCAAGACGACAATCGGTGCTTGCCGAAAATAAGCCCGCGCCAACGCCAACCGCTGCCATTCGCCGCCGCTCAATTCCATTCCGTCAATAAACCATCTTCCCAGCAAAGTATCGTATTGCTGCGGAAGCCGCATTATAAAATCGTGCGCTCCGGCGCGGCGTGCCGCTAACTTAATTTCACTTTCCCGAACTTCCTTACGAACATCTCCCAAAGCGATGTTTTCGCTTGCCGGCGCGTGATAGTGCATTGGAAATTGGAACAAAACAGCCATCATTTGCCGTAATTCCTTAACATCGAATTGCCGTAAATCCACGCCGTCTATTTCGATAGAACCTTCGGTCGGGTCATAAAACCGATTTAATAACTTGATCAAAGTGCTTTTGCCTGCACCGTTGACACCCACTAGAGCGATCACTTGTCCGGCGGGAATAAACAAATTAAAATCTTTTATCGCTGCTGTTTTTGTATTCGGATAATAAAAGGTAACGGATTTAAAATTGATTCCGTGCTTGAGTTTAGAAAATGCCGGATGCGGATTTTCGGGAGAAACAATTTGAGATTGCAAATCTAAAAACACAAATAAACTTTCCAGATAAAGGCTGTTACTGACGGTTTTTCCGACGCTTCCCAAAAGCGATCCCATCAAACTTTGTCCGCGACTGAAGATTTGATAAAAAACTCCCAAATCACCGAGAGAAGCCAAATTATACAAAACGCGCATCGCCATCCAGCCGATTGCTCCGACAACGGTTAGCAAAGCAGAAATTCCGGCAACTACTTTTCCGTAACTTTGTTTTTTTAAATGTTGTAACTTTTCTACACGCAGACGGTTTCTGATTGTTTGAAAAAGAGTGCTGAAATGCCCGCTCAAATCAAACAGACGCATTTCCGTCGCCGACTCGCTGTGAGTCAGCATCGCGTCATAATAATTTGTCCAGCGGCGGTCATCCGAAGTCGTTTTCCACCATTTATGATAGATGCGGTCGGTATAAATAGAGATATATAAAGCCGGCAAAGTTCCGATGAGTAAAACAAGCGGCAGCCACCAACCGTAACTGATAAGAATGGCAGCCATCGCCAGCATCGTTATCGTATTTTGTATGGTTGAACCGAAACTTTCCAGCAAAGCCAATGGTTTTGAACTCGAATCGCCCCGCGCCCGTTCCATTAAATCGTGATATTCGGGCAATTCGTAAAAAGCCAAATCCAATTCAGCCGCTTTCTGATGAATTTTATTGGTCAGATAATCTCCGACATATTCCGCCTGTGCGGTTCGTATCCACGAACTGAGCGATTGAAAAACTTCCGTGAGCAATAAAACTACGCCCATTAAAACCAAAAATCCGATTGCTGCACTAATATATGTCCAATCGCCGCCGCTGTTTTTAGCCGCAACAATGCTGTCAATCACATATTTTGTCAGATAAACGGTTAAGCCGGGCAGAATTCCCTGAAGTATCAAAAGCACCGCCCAGCCAATCGTATAATTCGGCGCGGCTTTCCAGATAAGCCCGTATGTCCGCTTCCAATATTTAAATTGGGGAAAATTTATTTTTAAGTTTTGTAATAGATTTTTCACTTTGCTTTACAGTTTATCTTTTTTCCCAATTTTACAATTTACAATTCGACTTTTTATTCCGTCGGTTCATACAACCAACCGCTCATAGTTCGGCGTTGCCAATTATCCGCTTTACTCTTCACCGGCTCAACATAATGACTCGTTTTATCAGCGACGGAAAAAATCACAAAAGTATTAAATTCCGGTTCAACCGTGTGTTTATTTCTTGACGTATCCAACAACTGTAATTTTCCTCCAAAATCCCGCTGCCAGTTTTGAGATAAATAAAAGACATACGCCAGGCGAAACTTGTCATGATCATCCTTATGTTCTCGCAAATAATCGCCTTGCGACATCGCCACACAGTTCATCGTAGTTTTTTGCGGATGGGTTTTGACTCCGGTAATTGAATTTAGATAATTAATAAATTTAAAGTCTTTAAAAGCCTGTGTGAATTTTAGATATGCCGCAATGTTTTCGTTCAAACCCATACTTAACGAAAATCCGTCGAAATCATCAAATTTGAAGAATTTATTACTTTCATCAGCCGCATTCCATTCGTCAAATGAAGTTGTATATTCGTCTCCATAACTTTTTTTCCCTGCCGAACGCAATCCATAATTCGTTTTGTATTTAACATCATTTTCTAAAATCGCGGATAACTTGACTGCTATCTCAGGATTCAAAAAATTATCGAGTTTCAACATTTTGACCGGACTTTCTGCGAAGGTTCGGCAATGCGTCTTAATAAGATTTTCCTGCAAATGCCGCGTGTCTATCCATGAATTTAACCATTCCGAATTAACACATTTATCGGGAATTGAAGTGGAATTTTTCATTATTTATAATCAATCTATACTGTTCTAATTTTCACTTTGCTTTACAGATTATCTTTTCCCCGATTCTATAATCTGTAATTCAACATTTAATCCGTCGGTTTATATAACCAACCGCTCATAGTTCGACGCTGCCAATCGGAAGATTTGCTCTTTAAAGGTTCAACGTAATGACTCGTTTTCTCGGCGACGGAAAAAATCACAAAAGTATTAAATTCCGGTTCAACCGTGTGTTTATTTC
>JBDTSO010000370.1:0-3362 GCA_039931085.1 Acidobacteriota bacterium
AAAGTCTTAGACCATCATCTCGCCAAACCTTATCAATTTCCCGACGGAATCATCAAAGAAATCGGCGAACCGCGCAAAAAAGGTGAAGAACTGACCGAAAAACATTGGAATATCGCCTCCAGCGCACAGAAAGTTTTGGAAGACACGGCAATTTATCTGGCGCATCAAATCCACGAGATGACGGGCGAAGAAAATCTTTGTATGGCGGGCGGCGTAGCTTTTAATTCGGTGATGAACGGGCGAATTTTCCACGAAACGCCGTTTAAGAATTTTTACGTTCAGCCGGCAGCAGGCGATGCCGGCTGTTCGCTCGGCGCAGCACTGATGGTCTGGCATCAAAAGTTGAATAAACCGCGTAAATTCGTGATGAATCACGCTTATTACGGACCGAAATTTTCCAATGAAGAATGTCAAAAGGCATTGGACAAAGCCGGTTTGGAATATGAAACTCTGCCGGACGAAGAGCTTTTGCCAAAGTTGGCGAAAATGATTAGCGACGGGGCAATCGTCGGCTGGTTTAACGGGCGGATGGAATGGGGACCGCGGGCGTTGGGCGCGAGAAGTTTTGTCGCCGACCCGCGCCGCGCCGATATGCGCGAAGTCTTGAATCACAAAGTAAAATTGCGCGAATGGTTTCGCCCGCTGGCACCTTCGATGCTCGAAGATTACGGGCGTGAGATTTTCGGCATAGAGCATCATGATCCGTTTATGATTACCGTTATTCAGGTTTCCGAAGAATGGAAGAAGAAAATCCCGGCGGTCGTTCACGTTGACGGCACGGCGCGTCCGCAGATGGTCAATCGTGAAGTCAATCCGCGATATTGGAATTTAATTAATGAATTTCGCAAAATTACGGGAATTCCGCTTCTTTTAAATACTTCATTCAACATTCAAGAACCGATTGTTTGCACGCCCGAAGATGCTGTAAACACCTTCAACAATGCAAATTTTGACGCACTGGTTCTAGAGAATAATTTAGTTTTAAACAGTAAAGATAAAATAGATGAATAAGCGGCTGGTAGTTCTGTGTTTTATTGTCGGTATTGCCATGATGATTTTGGCATTTCCAGAAGGCTTCGCGGCTGCTCTGTTAGTGTTAGTTTGTTCGTCTATAGTTATTTTCGTTATTCGCCGATACTTTGAAGAAGATGCCGATTATCTCATTCAAATTTTCCTTATCGCTCTTCTTGCCAGAATAGTTTTCGGACTTTTCATACATATTTTTGACTTGAGAAATTTTTTTGGCGCAGATTCCACATTATACGATTCTTTGGGAGAGCGATTAATCACGATTTGGTCCGGACAACAAGTGCCTAATGATAATTTGACAAAATTAGCCTTGGCGACAAGCGGATCGGGTTGGGGAATGGGCAAAATTGTGGGAGGAATCTATTTTATTGTCGGAAGAAATATTTTGGCGGCACAATCATTTTGCGGTGTTCTCGGAGCAGCTACCGTTCCGATGATTTATAGCTGCGCTCGTAAAATATTCAATAACCGTCGCGTCGGGCAAATATCCGCGCTTTTGGTTGCGCTCTATCCGGCATTTATTGTATGGACGGGACAACTTCTCAAGGATGGACTGATTATATTTCTTCTTGTTCTGGCGATGACAATGGTTTTGCTGCTTCAGGAAAAATTTAGATATACATACGTTTTTTTACTGACCTTTTCGTTGTTGGGAATTATCTCGCTCAGATTTTATATTTTTTATATGGTAGCACTGGCGATTGTCGGGGCTTTTATTGTCGGTACAAGCAATTCTCCGCAGTCAATAATGCGGCGTGTCGGAGCGTTAGTTATCATCGGCATCGGTTTAACTTACTTCGGCGTAATCAAGAATGCCGGAAGTGAAATTGATGAATTTGCAAATCTCGATCGTATTGAGCGAAGCCGCAGTAATTTGGCAAGATCGGCTGATTCCGGCTTTGGTGAAAATTTGGATGTTTCTACTATCGGAGGCGCATTGGCTGCTCTGCCAATCGGTTTTACATATCTGATGTTTGCGCCTTTTCCGTGGGAGATGAGCAATTTTCGACAGGCTATTGCTTTGCCGGAAGTTCTTGTGTGGTGGGCATCTATTCCTTTTTTAATCGGCGGGTTGATTTATACGATTCGGCATCGTTTGCGTAAAGCAATACCGGTTCTGATTTTTTCACTAATGTTGACAATTGCTTATTCTCTTTTTCAAGGAAATGTCGGCACGGCGTATCGTCAGCGGACACAGATTCAAGTGTTTTTGTTTATGTTCATTGCCGTCAGTTGGACTATGCGCGAAGAGAAACAAGAAAATCGCCGTCTGTTGAAGCAGATAAAGAGAAACCAATTTGCAAATAGGTCAGGAATAGGCGGAGTCGAAGGTTTGCCCGTGGAACGCACGGATAAATGAAGGATTATCGGAAATAAGAAATTGCCCGCAAATAAACATCAATAATTTTTCTTTCAAATAAAAGTCTACATTTTATAAATATATGTGTGGAATAGTCGGATTCGCAAATACAAATTTACAATCAGCCAGTCGTCAAATTTTAGAGCGGATGAATCAATGTATCGTTCACCGCGGACCGGATGATGACGGGTTTTATATCAATGAAAATGTCGGTCTGGCGATGCGTCGTCTTTCCATTATTGACATTGCTCACGGAAAACAGCCGATTTACAGTGAGGATAAAACCAAAGCGATAGTTTTCAACGGCGAGATTTATAATTTTCAGGAACTCAAAAAAGATTTAGAAAAACGTGGACATCGCTTTTATACAAACAGCGATACGGAAGTAATCGTCCACCTTTACGATGAATACGGCGCGGATTGCGTTGATTACTTACGCGGAATGTTTGCTTTTGCAATCTGGGACGAAATTGATAAAAGTTTGTTTATCGCCCGTGACCGTCTCGGAAAAAAACCGCTTCTTTATTCGCATTTGCCAAACGGTGATTTAATTTTCGGCTCGGAATTTACCGCGCTTTTATCACATTCCGAAATTTCGCGCGAAGTGGATTATGAAGCGATTGACGCATATTTGAGTTATCTCTGCGTTCCCGCGCCGCTGACCGCTTATAAACAAATTCGCAAACTCGAACCGGCGCATTGGCTGCGCTGGAAAGACGGAAAAATTGAAACGTATAGATATTGGCAGCCCGATTTTTCTAAAAAAATCAAAATCTCGGAAGAAGAAGCGATCGAAGAAACGACGAGAATTCTGCGCGAATCCACGCGCCTGCGAATGATTGCGGAAGTTCCTTTGGGCGCGTTTCTTTCGGGCGGAGTTGATTCTTCGATGATCGTCGCATTGATGGCGCAGGAAAGCAGCCAGCCGGTGAAAACTTTTTCGATTGGTTTTGAAGATCAGGATTTCAGCGAA
>JBDTSO010000371.1:0-3353 GCA_039931085.1 Acidobacteriota bacterium
GAAAACGGTGTCGGCGAAGTTCTCGCTCGCGGGCAAAACGTGATGCTCGGCTATTATAACAACGAAGAAGCGACCGAAGCTGTTTTACAAGATCGCTGGCTGAAAACGGGCGATCTTGGAAAATTGGACGAAGCCGGAAATCTGTACATCGTCGGGCGTTCCAAAGATGTCATTATTGATTCCAACGGCAAAAATATTTATCCCGATGAAATCGAGGATTTGTACGGGAAATCGCCGTTTATCAAAGAATTAAGCGTCGTCGGTTTGCCGGACGAAGACGGCGGCGAGAAAATCGCGTCGCTCGTCGTGCCTGATTACGAATACGACATCGCGCTGACGCGCACCGAAACGAATAAAAAAGTCGAAGAACATTTCCGCGAAATTTCCGCCGGATTGCCGTTTTTCAAGCGCGTCAAAATTCTGCATCTCACGCCGTTTGAACTGCCGCGCACGGCGACGCGCAAAGTCAAACGTCCCGAAGTCGTCGAGTTTCTGCAAAACCTCGAAGAACGCGCGAAAAAGAAAACCAAGCAAATTGCCGAAACCAAAGGCGACGACACCGCGCTGTGGATTCGCAAAATCGTCGCGTCCGTTTCAAATCGTCCGCTTTCGGATGTTGCAATGGCTGATAAACTCGCCGATTTGGGTTTTGATAGTTTGATGTTTGTCGAACTCCAAGCCGCCGTCGAAGACGCGGGCGGGCGCGTCGCATCACCGGACACACTGAACGAAGTTCAAACGGTGCGCGAACTCTTAACTGCCGTCCAGCGCGTTGATAAATCGAAAAAACTCGCCGACGCGCCCGAAGTGGAAGAAAAAAGCACGGATGAAATTTTTATTCCGTCAATCATCCGCAGAGTCGGCAATCAGTTTATAGATTTCGCGCAAGACAAACTTTACGACAATGTTCTCGACACGCGCATCGAAGGCGAATCGAATATTCCGATGCACACCAATTTTATCGTCGCACCGAATCACGCTTCTCATATTGACACCGGCTTGGTCAAAAAAGCACTCGGCAAAGAAGTCGCCGAACAGACCGTCGCCGTCGCCGCCGCCGATTACTGGTTCGACACAAAATACAAACGCGCTTATATGAACAACTTCACGACGCTCGTTCCCATCGAGCGCACGGGCAACTTGCGGCAATCTTTGCGCCACGTTACGGAAATTCTAAAGGAAGGTTACAACACACTGATTTTCCCCGAAGGCACACGCTCGACAAGCGGCGAAATCGCCGAATTCAAACCGATTATCGGCTATCTCGCGCTCAACGAAAAAATCGGTATTTTGCCTATCTATATCTGGGGAACTTTTGAAGCCTTCCCGAAAGGTATGACGATTCCCGCGCAAAAAAGTCTCGGCGCAAAAATCGGCGCACACATTGGCAGATTTCTCGAATACGATGAACTCGCCGCGATGACCAAAGGTGTTCCGAACACCGAAGCATACAGATTAATTGCCGCCAGAGTGCAGTTTGAAATCGAAAATATGCGCGACAATAAACGCGACAAATTCGATGTCGCCGCCGTCCGCAAAAAGTGGAAAGCGGAACGGCGTAAGACGCGGAAGCAGGAGCCGGTGATTGATGAATAGAATAAAGTCAATAGTAACCAAATGAATGAATTTCTGACAATTTTAACTCCAATTATTACTCTTTTATTAGGGAGTGGCTTTGACTTGGTTAATTACCAAACAAACAAAGAAACAAGAATGGACAACCGAGGTTAATAAACAACTTATACAAAGAAGATTAGATGCTTATGAACAAATTATCGAAACAACCAAAGGACTTGCAATTGCTGGTGGAAGTGTTGAGAACGGCGAATTTATAAAATATCATTTAATTGTGGCTAATTCCGAATATTATAATATTTGGTCTTTGAAATTTATGGCTGCCTCAAGCCGATTCTCGCATTTGATAGATAGCGAACTATCGTATGAATTGACAAAACTGAACAATTACTTGGCATATCTCAGTGATTATTTGGGACATTGGAATACAGAATCTAAGACTGAAATCAGTGAAGAGAAACTAAAACTTCTCGGACAAATTATTTATAAAGATATAAGTAAACTTACCTCTGATATTTTAGAAGCAAGTGGAAAGTTTTATTCCAAATCTATTTATAATGAAAGCTATGAACCATCTACTGTTAATAGGGAAGAATTTCAGTTGCCGGAAAACTTCAAGGATTTAACTTTATTTAGTGAAAAGGAATTGATTAAAAAGTTAATTGAAGGAAAAGAAATAACTGAAGACGTTTTGGAAAAACTTGAATAAAATCGAATTATGAAAACACTTGAAATAAAACTACCCGACGAAATTTTCGGCGTTTTAAGCACGATGACGAACCGGAAAGATAAATTTGTCGCCGAAGCCGTCAAGGAAAAAATCGAGCGCGAAAAGAAGTATTCTCTATTGGTCGAAGGTTATCAAGCGACTTTTGAGGAAGATTTATCTTTGGCGAAAGAATTTGAAATTGCCGATCTGGAAAATCTATGAGCCGAATATTAAAAGGCGAAATTTATCTGGCAAATT
Source organism: Acidobacteriota bacterium (assembly GCA_039931085.1). Lineage (GTDB taxonomy): Bacteria > Acidobacteriota > Blastocatellia > Pyrinomonadales > Pyrinomonadaceae. The sequence goes on from JBDTSO010000371.1 coordinate 2,543, forward strand.
TGAGTCCGACCGTCGGCAGCGAAATCTCGAAAACGCGACCTGTATTGATTGTTTCAAACGACGTTAACAAATACGCCGCAACTGTTTCAATCGTGCCGATAACTTCCACAACGTCAAAAATCTATCCGTTTGAAGTTTTTCTGCCGAAAGGTGAAGGAAGTTTAATAAATGATTCAAAAGCAAAATGTAATCAGATTCGCACAATTGATAAACAACGAATTGAAAAAAGATTCGGGACGGTTAGCGAATCGAAATTGACTGAAATTGAAGACGCAATTTTGACGCATTTGGGAATCAACAAAAAATAGACACGATAAATTTGATGTCGCCAGCGTGAGAAAAAAATGGAAAGCCGAAAGACGCAAAACGCGCAAACAAGAACCGATAATTGATGAATAGTGAAATTATTGAATTTGTAGAAAACAAATTGAAAGTATTTAAAAAGCAGATTCACGCTGGCTGACGTTCGGGTTTCTGCTAAATTTCAATTCATTCAATCAAAATCGCTCTAATTTCACTATGAAACATTTAAGATTTAAGTATTGTTATTTCACCGCTGAACCAAGTTTGCCGCCTGATCAATTTCCGCCGCAAAATTTTCGATTGTTTTGGACGTGATATTTATTTGCTCGCCAGTTTCTTTCCAATTTCTCTGTTCGATTGCTTCACGAATCCCCGGCAGCGTTTTCACGCCGTAACCTGTGTAAAATCCGGGCGCATAGATTTGATGTCTGAACCACGGACGACGCGGCAAACCTTGATTGCTGGTTAAAGTCTGCTCGATTTTCATCAAAATTTGGTCGAGATTTTT
>JBDTSO010000372.1:0-3343 GCA_039931085.1 Acidobacteriota bacterium
ACGATTATGCAGTCGGCAAAGTCGTCGAAGAAGTTTCCAAAAGCCCGTATTGGAAAGAAACGGTGATTGTCATTGTCGAAGACGACGCGCAGGACGGCAACGATCACGTTGACGCGCATCGTTCGGTCGCACTCGTCATCAGCGCGTATAATCGTAAAGGCGCGTTAATTCACGATTTTCACAATACAGTCAGCCTTATACGGACGATGGAAATTCTGCTCGGCATTCCGCCGATGAATCAACTCGACGCGACCGCTTCGCCGATTGATATTTTTCAAAACGAGCCTGATTTAACACCTTTTCAAGCAATTTTGCCAGATGTCGCGCTCGACAATTTAATGCCTCCGCGCACTGCGAGTGCAGAAACGCTCAAATATATGAAGCTGACTAAAGAGCAAAATCTAGCTCACGCAGATATGGCAAATCCGCGCCAGCTGAATGAAATTATCTGGTTTTCGGTGCGTGGAAATTTTGCGATAATGCCCGAAATCGCGCGGCTTCCCGCTTTTGATTTAATGACGGCGGGAATTGTCAAAGAAGACGACGAAGAAGAACGTGAAGAACAAAACGAGGAAATCGAACGTCGGGCAAAAGTTATAAAAAGTCTGACAACGGCGCGGCGCGGCGGAAAATAGATGACAATGCTTAACTAAATATTAATTACCAAATAATATGAACAATTTGGCTCGAAAAATTTCGCTTTTGGCAATTATTTTATTTCTGCCGCTTTTGGTCAAAGCCGAATGGAAAACTTTTGGCAATGTAACGCGAATTGTCGAAACGAAAACTAACGGAGTGGTTTTGGAAACCTCAAGCCATTCCAAGGTCGAAGTTTCGTTTTTTGACCAAACGGTCGTGCGTGTGCGGTTTGCGCCGAACGGCACGTTTGAGAAAAACCCCGAATACGCGATTCAAGAACTTGACCGCAAAACTGCGCTTGTTAAAGTCTTAGAGCAATCAGACCAAATCGTTTTGACCAATGCTTTCGGTGCAAAGGTTTCCATCAAAAAATTGCCGTTGCTGATAACGATTTATAACGTCAATGGTGAAATTATCTGCGAAGACGACGCGAAACATTTGGCAATGTTTGAAGATAAAACGGGCGAAGTGCAAACGACGAAACTGCGCCGTAGCGAAGTTGAAACCTATTACGGCTTTGGCGAAAAAGCGTTTGCGGGAATGTCGCGCAACGGGCAATATATCGTCAATTGGAACACCGACACATTTTCTTATCCGGTCGGTTTAGACCCGATTTATCAATCAATTCCGTTCTTTTACGCACTTTATGACGGAAAATCTTACGGCTTATTTTTTAACAATACCTTTCGCACCTTTTTCGATATGGGCAAAACCGCACCCGAAAGATATTCGTTTGGCGCAAATGGCGGTGAACTCGATTATTTTGTTTTCACGGGCGGAAAAGACCGCACACCAAAAAAGGTTTTGGAAGATTACGCCGATTTGACGGGTAAAACACCACTGCCGCCGATGTGGGCGTTGGGCAATCAGCAATCGCGTTGGTCATATTTTCCCGAAAGCCGCGTCCGTGAAATTGCTAACGGGTTTCGTTCCAACAAAATTCCTGCCGATGTCATTTATCTCGACATTGATTATATGAACGAATACCGCGTTTTTACTTGGAACAAAGAGCGTTTTCCGAATCCGACCAAAATGATTTCAGACCTTGCCGCCGACGGTTTCAAAACGGTTTTGATCATTGATCCGGGCATCAAGATTGATGAAAGTTATTCGGTTTATATAGACGGCAGAAAAAACGATATTTTTATCAAAAATCCCGACGGAAGCGAACTTATCCAAAGTGCTTGGGCGGGAAAATCGGCTTTTCCTGATTTTACCAATCCGAAGGCGCGGATGTGGTTTGGCGAACAATACAAAAACCATCTCGCCGAAGGTGTCGCCGGTTTTTGGAACGATTTGAACGAGCCGGGCATTTTTGTCAGCGAACAAAGCGAAAAGCCCGACATTTTTCATCATCCCGAAAAAACTTTTCCATACGACACACCGCATTTCGGCGACGGTTTTCCCGACACACACCGGCGTTATCACAATGTTTATGGAATGCAAATGGCGCGTTCTACTTTTGAAGGCTTGAGAAAATTACAGCCCGAAAAACGTCCATTTGTTTTAACGCGAGCAGGTTTCGCGGGTGTTCAGAGATTTTCCGCCGTTTGGACGGGCGATAATGTGGCGAGTTGGGATCATCTTGCGCTAACGATTCCGATGTTAGCTAATTTGAGTGTTTCAGGTGTGCCGTTTATCGGCGCAGATGTCGGCGGTTTTACCGAAACGCCGAGCGGCGAACTTTATGCGCGTTGGCTGCAAGCCGCCGCACTGACACCGTTTCTGCGTTCGCATTCGGTCGGTTGGGTGAAAAATAAAGAACCTTGGGAATACGGCAACGAATTTACCATGATAAACCGCGCCACAATTGAACTGCGTTATCAATTTTTGCCTTATCTTTACACACTTTTTTACCAACACGAAAAAACGGGAATGCCCATTATGCGCCCGCTTTGGTTTGAATATCCGAACGATAAGCAAACTTATCTGATTGATGATGAATATTTGGTCGGCAAAAATATTTTGATTGCTCCCGTGTTGAAAGAAGGGCAAACGACTCGCGGAATTTATTTGCCGAAAGGCGATGAATGGATGGATTGGTGGACGGGCGAACGCATCGAAAGCGGAAAGTTACATTATCTCAAAACGCCGCTTGAGCAAGTGCCGATTTATGTTCGCGTCGGCGCAGTAATTCCGACTCAACCGACAATTCAATACACGGGCGAAATGTCAAAAGTTGATTTGACCTTAAACGTCATCACGGGAATTGCGCCTGACAAAACCGAAATGTCGGAAATTTTTCAAGACGCAGGCGAAGGCTACGGCTATCGAAAAAGTGATTGGCGCGAAGTTAAAATCGAATATAAAAAAGGCGTTTTGCGAATAAATCGTGTCGGCAATTTCAACGGTCAAAAAATAAAATTTATCGAAGCCGTCGGGATTGCCCAAAAACCGCGAGAGGTTCGCGTGGACGGAAAATTAGCTAAAAATGTCGAGTTTGATGCGGCAAGAAAAAGACTCAAAATCGAAATCAACGAAAATGCAAGGGAAATTACGTTAGTGCCTTAAGTATAGATTTTTCGGACATACCGATGTGTCAACAAACCGTCTAAAACTTGCGGTAACTCAATTGATTGTCGCTATTATCATTCACGAATGGCTTTTAATCACATCGTTCTTCTATGATACAATTTTGATATAACTTATTAACAGTAATTATTTTTTATGAGTCCAGAAAATACTGAAAACATAGAACGGGAAA
>JBDTSO010000373.1:0-3332 GCA_039931085.1 Acidobacteriota bacterium
TAACCTTTCGAGTTTCTCCGTAAAATTTAGATTTGTTGTTTCCAGCTAATAACTATTCTATCGCATACGACAGTTTATTGCAAGGCTAAACTACCACTTGCGATAGATTTATTTTTAAGGCATACTTTTTCTATTATGGAATTACTCAATACATCGCAAGCCGCCGAAAGATTGAATGTAACGCCGATTCGAGTGCGGCAATTGATTCGTGAGGGGAAGATCGAAGCCGAGCGCGTCGGGCGTGATTATGTGATTGCGGAAACTTCGCTCGCATCAGTTAAAACTTACGGAAAAGCCGGAAGACCTGTCGGAAAAGTTGAAAGTACCGATAAAAAGCCGAAATCATTTGCCGAAGTTGCCAAGAAATATATCGGCTGTGTTGACAGCGGAATGACTGATTTAGGTTCAAATAAAAAGCATCTGGAAGGTTTGGGAAGCAAAAAATCGGAAAAGGCGGGTTTAACAAAACGTGGCTAAACCGACAATTTCCGATTCCGGTGTTTTGGTGGCTCTGCTCGATCAGCGGGAACAATATCATCTTTGGGCGACCGAACAGGCAGACAGACTGATTCCGCCTTTTATCACTTGCGAAGCGGTTATCACGGAAACGTGCTTTTTGCTTGGAAATACGCACAAAGGCAGAGATGCTGTTTTATCAATGATTGAAGACGGCATTTTGCAGATTGATTTCTCAATATCGAATGAAATATCGAAAATCAAATCCTTGATGAACAAATACGCCGACGTGCCGATGTCGCTCGCCGATGCGTGTCTTGTGCGAATGAGTGAATTAACGGATAATTCATCTGTCTTCACTTTAGACAGCGATTTTCACATTTACCGCAAAAACGGCAGACAGAAGATTGCTTTGATTTTTCCCGAATAGATGAAAAAGGAAAACTCAAATGATTGCCTTCAACACTTATCTCGGAGAAATTGAAAAAGCCTCTGAATCGCGCGTTTATAATAAATAAGGTCGTTTAAAAATGAAAAAAGCAGCACATTTATTCGTGCTGCTTTTTGTTTTGATTACTTTGAGGTAATTTCAATGCGATTTTCCGAAAGATAAAATTCCATTGGCGGTTTTTTTACATTGTCGTCCTTTTCTTTTTTTGGTTTATCTTCTTTTTTCGGATCTTTTTCTTTGACGACAACTACGGGCGGATCTTTTTTCGGTTTTTTGTCGTCTTGCTTCTGCGCCGATGCCGCAATCGAAAAGCAAAACATAATTGCAACTGCAAATAATAATTGTTTTAAGATTTTCATTTCTTTAATTTCCTCTTTCCTTATTTTTTTCAGGCACAGAGGGGAAAGACAAAATGTGCGCCGTTAATTGTTGAAGCAAAAACAATGCCATAAAATCACTCTTGCCGTATCAGGTGGATAAACGCTCGAAACCCGACCTTCAAGCACTTGGATTCACATTTGAAGCATTACGTTTTCCGTAAATTTTATACGAAATCGTGAAATTGGAAAATTAAACAGTTAAATTATTACTCATTTACGACTTTTTCAGCAACATCTTTCAATTGATTAACAACTTTCGGTCCGCCGCCGGTAAAAACACCGCGCAATTTTCCGTCGCGGTCAATCAGATAACTTTGCGGAATGCCGCTGAATTTGCTGATTTTTAATAATTCATTCATCAATTTGCCGTCCGCATAGGCGAGCGTGTAATTTAATTTCATATCGTCGGCAAAATCTTTTATTTTTTCAACGCTTTCATCATCGGTATTCAGCCCGATAATTTCAAAATCTTTATCTCTGTATTTGTTCTGTAATTCAACAAGTTCAGGCATTTCGGCGCGGCAAGGTCCGCACCACGTCGCCCATAAATTGAGAAGAAGAACTTTGCCTTTTTTATCTTCTACTTTGAAAGTGCCGCCGTCTATATTTTTGATTTCAGCCTGTGAAACGGCAACCGGCGCAGGCGGAAAATCATTCTTTTTCGTATCGGACGAACCGTTTTCTGATGATGACGGAGCGGATTTATCAACCTGCTCTTTTTCCGTTGTCGCCATTTTTGAACAAGCCAAAAAACTTGAGAGCGCGATGCTCAAACCGATAAATAAAACTGCATTTTTAAATATATTTTTCATTGAAACCTCTTAACCGATATCCTGCAAGCGCAGCACAAACAAGGCTGCAACTACCAGTATCCAAAACATTAACATTAAAACAAACTGATTTAAAATCTCGTTCATCCAAGGATGCAGGAAATTCACATAATTGCTCAAATTCTCAGGAACTTTTACTGCATCGGAAATTGTCGGCGGTTCACCGAGTTTCGGCACGTCCGGGTTTCCGCCGCTGTTTAAATCAACTTTGAAATCGTCTAATTTTTTTTCCGAACCATTTTTATAATCGTCTAATTCACTTTTCGCATCCGCGATAATCTTATCATTTTCCGTTTCGACATATTTATAAAGCCCTTTGCCATTTGTTTTTCCGTTCGGTTTCGCACCTTTTTCTTCCAGAGTGTCAAGCGTCGAATATCGCTTCATCGTGTCAAACGACCAAGTTGTCGGCATTAATAAACCTGCTGCATTATTAATACCGGAAGGCACGCCGACTAATCCCGAAAATAAAATTTGCGGAATTAAAATCAGCGGAACAAGACTTGTTGCTAGTTCAGATGTTTTGACGACGGCGGAAATCAAAAGCCCGAGCGCGATACCCACCGCGGCGGTTAAAAGCATCGTCCAAAATTGGGGAAGCCCGAGCAATTCGCCCGGCATCGGCATCAAATCCGTTAAATCAAAAAATTTAAGCGGCAAAAACAGCAGCAAACATTGGATGCTGACGATAATTCCAAGCACAAAGATTTTTGAAAAGAGATACGGAACAAGACCGAGATTAATCATTCTCTCGCGCTTATAAATCGGGCGTTCGCGGATAATTTCCCGCGCCGCAACACTAATTCCGAACCAGACGGAAACCAGCGACAAAATAAAATAAAGAAAATCGCGCGGCTGATTTTCGCCCATCACGAAATACGTCAAAACGGCAATAATCGGTGCTTGCGCCAGCAGAATAAAAAGGTTCAGTTTGTCGCGCAGAAGAACTCCGGCGTAACGACGCGAAAGCGTCAGCCATTGGCGAATCGCGCCGAATAAACCCAAACGGTTGCTTTTCTTGACGTTGCGCGTCTGAACTTTGCCGAGTTCTTTGAGCGGCTCGTAGACATTCTTTTTGTACTCCGGCGTAGTTGTAAATTTATTTTTCCAGTCTTCGGCAACCTGTTCGGTAATCTGCTGCCGATTTCCGTCGCCGTGCTGTCTGATCTTTTGTTTAATCGGTTCTTCGAGTTTGTCGTAAAGGTCTTTGAAACT
>JBDTSO010000374.1:0-3326 GCA_039931085.1 Acidobacteriota bacterium
GCGTCAACAAACGCGCTCAAATTCGGCGGAAATCGGACATTCATTATTCCCGTCGCCAGTTGAATATCGGCGTTGCGCCCGCGCCAACTGCGGTTCGGAATCGTTACATCAACATTTCCCTTGCCGAATGTGGCGAGAATCGTGCCGCCGATTAAGTTGAGTTTGGCGTTTGATTCCAAAACTTTGATCCGCATCGCGCCTTCGACATTCGACAAAGTTAAATCGCCGCGTCCGCCATCAATTTCCAAATCGCAATACGTCGGAACTTTGATTTTATAATCAATTTTTAGCGGCATTTCCATCAAGTTTTTGGGAAATTTTTTGGCAACGCTTTTGACATATTGTTTGTCGTAAACTCCGACGCTCGAAATGCGAAGATGTCCGAAACTTTCGTCCAAAATATATGTGCTGATTTGTGCGAGTTGCGCCAAATCACTTTCGTCGTCGGCTTGAACTTCTATTTCCGCCGTTATTTCGACTTCATTTTTTTGCCAGCCTTCAATCGTAATCGCACCGTTCGGCGCACCGACAATCGAAACCGTGCCGCCGACTCCGAAATCAACATTTTCGGTTTTATAAGTCGTGCGTTTGAGAGGCTGCTTCGTTTGCGCGAACGAATCGGGCGCGATTAACAGAACAGATAAAACCGCAGATAAAAAAAGATAAGCGCAGATTTTTTTCATATTGATATTTTTCGGGCTGGTTAAATTCAAAATAAATTTGAATTTGTTCTATCGGCTGATAAACGAAATGCTTCCGCGTTGATTGGTAACGGTTAAACTCGCGTTGCCGTCGCCGACTTTGCCGAAAACGCGTCGTCCGTCGCCAAAATTCATACTTGAATTTGTAAAAGAACCGAGCGAGATGCTGCGTGTCGTCGGCGCAGTGGCGACGAGACTGAAAGAGGAATTAAACGGAATCCGAAGATTGATGCTGCCGCGTGTCGAGGCAAACCGATAAGTGCCGTTTGCCTGCACTTCACCGTCAAAAAGTATGTCGCCGATCAGATTTTCAGCCGAAACTCCCGATGCGAAAATATTTGTTAAAGTGATGTCGCCTTCCGACGTGATATGAGCGCGGACAAACGCGCCGCGAATATTGCTGACATTCAAATTTCCCATCACCGTTTCAATATTGACCGATGAATCGTAAGGAACATTTATCAAAAAATTGACGTAACCGACTTCTTTTCTGCCCTGATTGTCTTTGACGAGGTTGATAGAGATTGTGCCGCTCAGGTTTTGCGGTTCGATGTTTGTGTCTGAAGTTTCCATTTCAGCCGCAATTCTGACTTCATTTTTGTTCCAGCCTTCAACCGTTACCGTGCCGGTGCGATTCGTCAATAAAAGCCGAACATTTTTGCTCGCCGGATAAGTTTTGGAGAATCTTTTTTGCGCGGAAACAGTCCAAGGCGCGGCGGACACAAAGAAAAAAACTACGCTTACCAATAAAATCGTAGTTTTTATGTCGGCAAAAAAGGTGAAAAATTCTTTTAGCTTTAAATTCATCGTTACAATTCGGAAAATTCCCTTAAAAGTTCGACTTTTTCGGTCATCGCCGAATCGAGCATTTCGCCTGAAAGCTCGTCCTGCGGATTTTCTTTCAAAATTTTATTGTATTCGACGACGACTTGATTGATTTCGTTCAAGTTGCGGTCAAAGGCTTCGCGCAAATGCTCATCCCAATTGACACGCCGCGCTTCAACGCGCTTGTTCCAGTATTCAATTGTCGCCTGTTGTTCTTTAATTTTTCTTTCGCGTTTTTCCTGCACGGTTTCGGCTAAACCGACTTTGCTCAAAACCCTTTCAAACACTGACGGCGAAGCATCAGCCACATCATTGGAATAATTCTTAAATCCGACAATTGTCAGCAGCGAACTAATTAGCGCGATGCCCAGAATTGATGTCAAAACCTGCGACATCGAAAGCTGCCAACTATTATGCCAAACTTTTGAAAGCCAGCCGCGTTGTTTTTCTTCCTTGACCGTTTCCTGCGCGATGTCCGGCTTAATTTCGGTTTCGATAATGTTGTTTATCCGACACCAAAGAGCTTTTGAATTCGGCGGCAAAGAAACTTCTTCAAGCAAATCTTCCGAACAAAAATCGAGAATCATCGCGCAATCTTCGCAAACTTTGGCGCATTCGGCGCAAAGTGCGAGGTGCGATTGAACGTTTTTGAAAATTGCCTCATCAAGGTCATTATCCAAAAATGCACTGATCAATTCTTGATATTGTTCGCAGTTCATCTGTCTTTTTTGATTTAAAGAATGAAAATGTTGTTTTATAAAACTTCCGCCAAATTGTTGACTTCAACCTAATAGATTGTCGCTCAAACTTTTAAGTTGCCTTATAAAATTTTATTGAGTCTTTTTTACTTACGCCTCGTTTTGTTTAACTAACAGACCGCGCAGCTTGAGTCGCGCTTTGTGAAGTTGGGATTTTGACGTGCCGACCGAAATGCCGAGCAGACGGGCGACTTCTTCGTGTTCGTAACCTTCGATGTCGTGCAGCGTGAAAACGCTTTTGTAACCCGGCGGGAGTTCGCTGATTGCCCGCGTTAGTGCGATGCGGTCAAGCACCGGCATTTTCGATTGATTTTCAGTTCCCGGCACGATTTGTTCCGGCATTTCGCCATCCTGCGAAGTTTTTTCATTTTTCACGCTGCGCCGCCGAAAGTGCATCAAAACCTGATTCACCGTTAACCGGTGAAGCCACGTCGAAAACGCCGAATCGCCGCGAAAACTTCCGGCTTTGCGAAAAAGCTGAATAAAAACTTCCTGCGTCAAATCTTCGGCTTCGGTTTGATTATTGGTCATCCGCAGACAAAGGCTGTAAGTTCGCCGGTGATACCGCGTGTAAAGCAATTCAAAAGCGGCAATATTCCCAGCCGCCGAAAGTTTGGTCAATTGAAAATCAGGCGCATCGGCTTTAACGATTTCCGTTTCGGCTGACGAAGCTGCTTGAAAAACAGAAATACTTTTGCTTTCCTCAGTTTGAAAAACGCCGTCGCGCTCAATCGCTATCGAGGTTAAGTCCATATTAGCTCCTAAAACATTTTCGGAATTTAGTAAATCGTTGCTGTCTATGATGTGCCACCTCCAAAATTTGGTTGCTTTTCTACCCGTTTATTTTATGTCGAAATACAAAAAAGATAAATGTTTATTTTTGAAAACCGGAAGAGAGCCAAGCAATTGAAAATCATTCTATTGTTTTCCAAAAAATAAAGCAATATTTTTGATTAAGAAGTAGTGGGTCAGTTTGAAATTAAAAATAAGAGGATTTGTTAGATTAAAAAAAAGCCGTAAGTTTTGACACTCACGGCTTTCT
>JBDTSO010000375.1:0-3308 GCA_039931085.1 Acidobacteriota bacterium
TGATTCGCCCTTTGAAATAAGGCGCGGCTCCTTCGGGCATCTGCCATTCGGCTTCGCCTTCGATGGGAATCATCATTCCGCCGCGTTCTTCGTAATTCGAGAGGCGGCAGAGCCACGGAAATGTTTTGTATTCGCCGCCCGTTGCATAGAAACGCGTCGGCGTGAAAACTTCCGTGATTTCGCCCGCGTTGTTAAACCGGAACTCGAGCGAAACCGTGGTCTTGCCATCGGTCAAAGTCGCTGATGCCCGATGCTCGTCAATCGCCGTCCAGTGCAGATTTTCGCTCGGAAGCAGCGCGGTCGGCAGCCACGCCGATTCCGCCAAATATCTCTGCATTGCGCCCGCGTCGAGTTTCACGTCGTCGTGCGCGTTCATCATCGAAAAAAGCCCGTAGATTTTGGCACTCCCCGAACCTTTGCCGTCCGTGAAAGCGTCGCGGACGCGCACATTCACGAGCGGATTCATTCGCATCTCCGCATCCCAAACGAATGCGGGCGGATTCGCCGAAAAATGCTGTTCCGAGTCGAACGGAATCCATTTGTTGTTCAAACTAAATTCGCCGGTGTGTCTGATTTTTACCGTTTTGATGATCGGTTGCCCGTCTTTCAAAGCAAATCGCAAATACCGTGCAACCGGCGCGGGCAAATCGTCAAAATCCTTGAACGAAACGGTTTTCGCTGCGCCATCGGTCGCCGATTTTTTCAGTTTTTCAACCATTCGAGCCGTTTCCACATTCCAGTTCGCCGCGCCCGACCAGAGTGCGAGACCAACGCCCGCGCCCGCCAAACCAAAGCCTGCCAGAGAAAATTTCGTCCAATTTTTCATTTTCGTTTTACCTTTCCATCAACATCTCAAGCAAAATTTCAGCTTTCCGACATTCCCGTTATTCGTTTGATCTTGATGCGGAAAACGACGAGTCCGCCGAGATTCCATTGTTCTTCGATCATTGCTTCGACCGGCGTTAAATGGTTGAAATGCACGGAAAACTCTTTGAGAATCTCGATTTTTTTGTTCGTTCGTTTCACTTCCACAAACTCGCCGAAAGCAATCGCGCTTTGCCATCGGCAGGATTTTTCGATTTTTTCGACTTGCAGACAGACTTTGCCGTTTACTCTCAGTGCATCAAGTTTTTCACCGGGCAGCGAATGAACGTAAATGCCGTCGTCTTCCTTGAACAAATAATTGACCGGCACGATGTATGGTTCGCCCGATTCCAAGACGCAGCCGAGATGCCCGAATTTCTGTTCGCTCAATAATTCCCGCGCTTCTTTTTCAGTTAAATTTTTAATCATTGGTTTTCCTGTCAATTCGACATAATCCGCGCCGCGCCGTGATGCAAAAAATGCTCTTTAACTTTCGCCGCAACTTGCGCGTCGGTCATTTTGTCAGCGGTTTCGATTGATTTAACGTGTTCGCCGAGATTCTCTTTCGCCAGCCGTTTTTCGAGTTCGCCTTTCGCTTCGCCGGGACCGAAAAGGAAAATTGAATCCGCGCTGCGAAGCTCGGAGATCACCTTTTCGTAATATTTATTGAGGTGTTTGGTGAACACGTTGAGGCTCGTGTCATCGGCATCGTTGCCGCTTTTCCCGTGTTTTTCCAAGTCCGAATGAATTACTTTGGTTGCGCCGTTTTCGCCCGTCACGGTGACGATGACGGCTTTGTGATGATCTATCCACAAACCTTTTTTCATATAAATTCTCCCTTCAACGTCCGTCAAAGTGCAACGAACGTGCCTGAATGAAAACGGCTTTATTCAAGCGGTTTGATCTTCACAATGAAATCAAACCGCGAGAAATCCCGCGCTTTCCCGCGAAACTTTTCACGGTCGGGCGCGAGTTTATTGCTGATTTTTGGATAAATTATTAGTCGCTTAAAAGTTTGGCGAGTGTGTTTAGAAGAGTTTCCGTCGTGTAGGGTTTAGTTAGAAAGGCATCGGCATTGATTTCCTTTTTGTGTCCCGACGTTAAACCGCTCGTGGAAATAATTTTTGGCGGCGAATCGAGTTGCTGCAAAGAGCAAATCAAGGTTGCTCCGTCCATCACGGGCATCGCCATATCGGTTAAGACCAACCGTATTTTCTCGGCGTTTTGCTTGTAAACTTTTAGTGCTTCCGCGCCGTTCGGTGCCGTCAAAATCTGATAGCCGTATTTTTCCAGCGTCGCGCTCGTCACTTGACGAATGTTTTTCTCGTCGTCAACGATTAAAACGAGTTCGCCGCCGCCAACCGGGAAAGGCAATTTTTGCGCGGCGTTTTCGATTTGAGAGTCCTCATATTCGGTCGCGGGCAGATACACGGAAAATCCGGTTCCGTGACCCGGTTCGCTGTCGGTGTTGATGAATCCGCCGTGGCTTTTGATGATGGAAAGCGCGGTCGAAAGTCCTAAACCCGTGCCTTTGCCGATTTCTTTGGTCGTAAAAAATGGGTCGTAAATTCGCGTGAGAATTTCCGGCGACATTCCGCTGCCCGTATCTTTTACTTCAAGCAAGACGTAGCTACCTGCGTGCGCCTCCATATTTACCCGTATGTAGTTTTCGTCGAGCGTCACATTGTTTGCCGTAATCTTCAGCAGACCGCCGTCCGGCATCGCGTCAGCGGCGTTGACTGCGAGATTCATTAAAACCTGGTGAATCTGTGTCGGGTCGCCGGAAATTATTGCCAGTTCCGGCGAGACATTGTATTTAACCGTGATGGTTTTCGGCAGAGTTTCTTTTAAAACTTCGACCAAATCTTTGACGAGATGACGCATCTCGACGTTGATTCGCTCGCCTTCCGCGCCGCGCGCGAAGGTTAAAACCTGTTTGATTAAACTTGCGCCGCGCTCCGTATTTTCCCTGATAATCGAAAGCCACGGTTCGCCGCTTTTTTCAATCGTTTCATCCGCTTGCAGCATCTCGACCGACATCAGAATCGGCGACAGAACATTGTTCAAATCGTGCGCGATGCCGCCCGCCAAAGTTCCGATTGATTCCATTCTTTGCGAGCGAAAAAGCTGTTCTTCGGCTTGTTTGAGATTCGTAATATCCGTGTTGATGATGAGGAAATAATCCGGCTGTCCGATCTCGTTTCTGACCAGAGTCCAGCGGCTGACGACGATTATTTTATGTTGGTCTTTGGTGTAGTGAGCGGTTTCTTTGAGCCATTCGTCGCTGTTCGGGTGAGTTTTCGACGGTTTTTCGATCACGCCGTTGTCGCCCTCGCCGATGATTGCGCCGATTTCTCTGCCCAGAACATCTTCGGACTTCCAGCCGTAAACGCGCTCCGCGCCTTTGTTCCAAAAAATAATCCGGTGATTCAGATCGCACACCA
>JBDTSO010000376.1:0-3305 GCA_039931085.1 Acidobacteriota bacterium
TGCGCGGATATTTCGATTCACACGCTTTTCAAAGCATCACGACCGAAACTTTTGTCAATTATTTACAGAAAAATCTGATTGACGAAAACCCGAAATTAATCACCCGCGCCGATGCCGACGAATGGATTTACAAGGCAGGTTTGCCAAAAGACGCGCCGCAGCCGACATCCGACGCATTTGCAAAAATCGAAACGCAGTCGAAAAACTTTGAAACCGGCAAAACGGCGGCGAAAGATATAAAAACAAAAGAATGGACGACGCAGGAATGGCTGCATTTTCTGCAAACACTGCCGCAGAATCTCGGCGCGGCGAAAATGTCTGAATTAGACAAAGCCTTTAATCTGACAAATCGCGGCAATTCGGAAATCGCGTTTCAATGGCTTTTAATGTCAATCAAAAACAATTATTCACAGGCTGATGCGCGGCTCGAAGAGTTTTTGACGAGCATCGGACGGCGGAAATTCGTCAAGCCTTTGTATGAAGAATTAGCCAAAACGCCGGAAGGGAAAACACGCGCCAACGAGATTTACGCCAAAGCGCGTCCGGGTTATCATCCGATTACGATTGCGACGGTTGACGAAATTTTGAAGTGGAAAAATCAGTAAGTCGTTGTGTCAGAACCGTCTGCGGTAGCGGGCGGTTTGACTTTCAACCTTGATATTTTACAAAGGTCTAAGACGATCATCTTCAACCGACCGCTACCGCAGACGGTTCTGACTAATTTATGAAACTAACGATCACATTACTTTGTTTAATTTTCCTATTTTCTATGACAATAAAAGCCCAGAGCGAATCAAAAAACGTCCCGAAACAGTGGCAGACTTTAGCCGAACAGACTGATTATCACAAAAGCTGGAATTACGCCGACACGATTGACTTCGCCAACAAATTAGCGAAGGAATCGCCGTTAATCGAGTATAAATCATTCGGTAAAAGCGGCGAAGGCAGAGATTTGCCGCTTTTAATTGTGTCGGAAGATAAAGATTCTACGCCGGAAAAAGCGAAAAAAAACGGAAAAGCGATTGTGTTTATTCAAGCCGGAATTCATTCGGGCGAAATTGACGGCAAAGATGCCGGTTTTGCTTTATTGAGAGATATTGCAATTACAAAAACACATGCCGATTTGCTGAAAAATTCGATAATTCTGTTTGTACCGATCTACAATGTTGACGGACACGAACTCGCGTCGCCGTATAATCGCATCAATCAAAACGGTCCCGATGAAATGGGTTTTCGCGCGACTTCGGCAAACCTCAATTTAAACCGCGATTATATGAAGGCGGACGCGCCCGAAACACGCGCCTGGCTGAATTTGTGGAATCAATGGAAACCGGATTTTTTTATTGATTGTCACGTTACCGACGGCGCGGATTTTCAATATAACGTAACTTACGAATACGCGCATTTTCAGGAAGTCGCGCCGGAAATTAAGAATTGGATGGATGTGCATTTTGACGGAAATGTCGTTCCAAAAGTCGAAGCGGAAGGCAATCTTTTGACGCATTACGTCGAATTTGCCGGACGCGAAGTTACCGGCGGAATTGCGACATTTATCGCCACGCCGCGTTTTGCGACAGGTTACGCGCCGCTCAGAAATCGTCCCGGACTTCTTATTGAAACACATTCATACAAACCTTATAAATCAAGAGTTCGCGGAACTTACGACGTTTTGCGCTACACAATCGAGGAAATAAATCAATCGAAGGAGAGTTTGTTTGAGGCGAATCGAAAAGCCGTCGAAGAAACTATTGAACGCGGCGAAACTTACGACGCGAACGAAAAATTTCCGTTGCGCTTGGAAATTACGCCGAATTCAAAACCTCTGGCTTTCAAAGGCACGGAATATACGAAAGAAAAAAGCGACATTTCCGGCGCGGAAGCGATTCGTTACGGCACGAAACCCCTGAATATCACGATTCCGAGATACGACGAGGCGAAAGTTTCTGCGTCCGCCGCGCCGCCGCTTTATTATATCGTGCCTCCGCAATGGCAAAACGTCATCGAAGTTTTACAGGCGCACGGCATTGCATTTCAGCGAGTTGAAAAACCACTGACAATCGAAGTCGAAAGTTATCGTTTGGACGACCCGAAATTTGCGCCGATGCCGTTTGAAAGTCATAACACGGTCAGTTATAAAACCGTTCCGATCAAAGAAACGCGCACGTTTCCGGCAAATTCAATCATCATTCCGACGGCGCAGGAAACGGGAAACGTCTTGATTCATCTGCTCGAACCTGATTCGCAGGATTCACTCGTTTATTGGGGATTTTTCAGCGCAATTTTCGAGCAGAAGGAATATGGCGAAGCCTACGTTATCGAAAAGTTGGCGCGTGAAATGCTGGCGAAAGATGAAAATCTGCGAAAGGAGTTTGAAGAAAAATTAAAAGACGAAAACTTTGCCAAAAATCCGCGTGCGCGTTTGAATTTCTTTTACGAACGCTCGCCTTATTTCGATAAACGCATCGGACTTTATCCGGTCGGACGTATTGTTAAAAAGTTAGATTATGTTATAAGAAAAAATCTGTTAGATTTAGTCGTATTACAAAGATTTTAACGCGAGGATAATAAAATATGCAGACAGTTTCGCTCGAAATTTCAACTACGACATTTGCCGCGCTCGGCGAATCACCCGATGAATTTGTCAGGGAAATGCGGATTGCGGCGGCGGTCAAATGGTATGAACTCGGCAAACTTTCGCAAGGCAAAGCCGCCGAAGTTGCGGGTCTTTCGCGTTCGGCTTTTATTGATGCGCTTTCACGTTTTAGAGTTTCGCCGATTCAAATTACCGCAGAAGAATTAGCCAAAGAATTAGCCGATGTTGATTGAAACAGCCGTCATCAACGCTTCGCCCTTTATTCTGCTTTGCAAAAGTGGATTAGTTGAATTGCTCCCCGAAATTTTTGATAAAATTTATATGCCCGAAGCAGTTTCGGAGGAAATTATTCGCGGTGACGATATTGCTTCAGAGAATTTTTTTGATTATCGAAAAACTTGGCTTGGTTCTTGCAAAACCGAAATTGTTGAAGAAGTTCTTGTTTGGAATTTGGGAAGCGGTGAAACAGAGGTTTTGAGTTTCGTATTTGAAAACAAAGCAGATTTCACGGCTTTGGTTGATGATCGTGCGGCTCGCAAATGTGCCGCAACTTTAGGCATCAAAACTCTGGGAACCGACGGCATTTTGGTCGTGGCGAAAAAACACGGATTGATTAAAAAAGTTTCAGTTGAATTGAAAAAATTACAAGATGCGGGTTTGTGGCTTTCAATTGAAGTTGTTGACGCAATCTTAAAGCAAGCCAGTGAATAAA
>JBDTSO010000377.1:0-3292 GCA_039931085.1 Acidobacteriota bacterium
TCTGCACATTTTAAACGCCTCGAATAATTCGGCTGGCAAATCATCCGTTCCGCAGTCGTTGTCAAATGTCGTCAAAAAACTGAAAACTATTTATTCGTATTCCAATTACAGTTTGGACTCGACATATTTTGAAAGAGTTGCGAACACCGGAAATCTTGAATTTAAAAGTGTTTCCAGAGAAATAGCTCAAAATCAAGAAAATTCTGCGTCCGTCTTTACTGAATGGACACTCGGCGTTTTGAGAAGTTCACCGAACGGAAAAGGACAGAGTTCTGTTCTATTTGATAGTTTCAGGTTCGGGCAAAGAGTTCCGATTGTAACCTCTACCTCAAAAGATGCAAGCGGAAAGACGAGCAACATAGTTAATTACGAGCAAATTGGACTTTCAATGGGAAAAATGAATTTATCCGAAAATGCACCGACAATTATCGGCAGCTTGTCAACTTCTAAACCTGACGAATTGATATTTTTGGTTCTAACCGTCAAACCAACCGAACAGTGAAAAGTGAAAAGCTAAAAATGAAAAATAGAAAATTTTAGTTTTTAATTTTCAGCTATTTTTGCAACATTTCGAGCCGCCGCGCGTGTTTGAAACTACCGGCGGCTTTTGTATTGGCGGAAAATTTAATGTAAAAATTTATGTGTGTATGGCATTGGACAAATTCAAGAAACGAAGCGCGGAGGTGTTGCAAACCATCGTGCCAATTGAAAACCTGTCCGACCACGAGTTAATTGATTCCGCTAAAGGCGGCGACGAACCGGCATTTGCCGAAATCGTCCGCCGTTACAGAAATCCGATTACGAATTATCTGTATCGCTTTTTGAACGATTACGAAGAAGCCGTTGATTTGGCGCAGGAAACTTTTGTGCGCGTCTATTTCGCGCTTGAGCGTTATCACACGGAATATGCGTTTTCGACTTATATTTACAGGATTGCGACGAATCTGGCGATCAGCGAACTTCGCAAACGGAAACGGCGCAAACTTGTTTCGCTGACCGGCTTTTTTCAATACGGCGACGACGAAGAGGAAGATTTTCAGCCGCCGGACGAAAAGCCTCTGCCTGATGTGAATTTAATTGAAAACGAGCAGAGCAAAACAATCGGGCGGGCGATTGCGACGCTGCCGGAGAAATATCGCGCACCGATTGTTTTGCGCGAGATTGAAGGAAAATCTTATGACGAAATTGCCGAGATTTTAGATTTGGGTTTAGGTACGACCAAATCGCGCATCAACCGTGCGCGTGGTTTGCTGAAAGAAAAATTGAAAAATTTAATTTGAAAATAATGATTAACAAAGACTTACAAAACAACGCCGAAGACGAAATTTTAAGCGTCGGAGATGTAAAAATCCAGCAGATGATAAAAAATCTGCCAAGAATTGATGCGCCGAAGGATTTTGATTTTCGCCTCAAAGCGCGAATCGCCAACGCCCGACCGACGGAGTTTCAGCCACGCTTTTTGCCCGTGCTTCGCTACATTCTGCCGTTGAGCGTGGTCGTTTTGATATTTACATTTGTTGTTATCAACGGCGTTTTTTTTGGCAGAAATAATCAAACAGCCGAAGCTGTTCAGCAGATTCCGGTTGAAAGCAAAACTGCACAGACGAACGATTTACAAACCGCGCCGCCGGAAGTGGCGAAAATTCCTGCTAAACCTGCGCCACAATCTGATTTAGCAGATTCAAACTTTCCAAAAGTTGAAGAAAAGGAAAAAGAAAAAATTCCCGTCGAAAAAACAAATCTTGTTGCGGTTAAATCTCAGAAAAAAACGCAACCCGAATTGCCGAAAGAAAAAGTTATTGATAATGGCGGTGGTTCACACGATAGTGCCGCAAGTTATTTGAGAGTTATCACGCCAAACGGTATTCATGTAAATGATGTTGTTGAAACTTCTCCGAACAATGAACATAAAAATGACATACTTACCAAGCAAATACTTCTACCGCTCGGCATCGAGATTGTTTCGGAAAACGGGAAACGGCGTGTTCAATCTGTTAAAAAAGGAAGCATCGCCGAGCGTTCAGGCGTAAAAATCGGCGATTTGGTCGAAATGATTGACGGCGAAAAGGTTTCCGGTGATGCAGTTCACAATAAAACGCTTCAAGGCAAACAAATAACCGTCTTGCGCGGAACGGAAAAAGTCGAGATTACATTCGATAATCAGTGATTTGATCTAAAACAATATTATTGCTGTAAAACTCTGTGAAAACTTTGTGAACTCTGTGTTGAAGATATTTTTAACCCAGAGTTCACAAAGTTTTCACAGAATTTTCTCATTTCCAAAAAAGCTAAAGAATGATAGTTTTTTGCTTTTTATTAAAATCTGGTCTTCAAAAGTTTTTTCGCTTCTTCGATAGATTCATTATATTCGGGCAAAAAATCAGGATTCGGTTTCATATTCAAAACAAACTCGAGCTGCTTTTTCGCGTCGGCTTTTCGATTTACCGCCAAATACGCTTGTCCCAAATGCAAACGAAGATATGAATTATCAGCTTCGAGCGCGATTGCTTTTTCCAGATATTCAACTGCTTTTTCCGGTTTTCCGCCGACCAAACCCGTGCTGAGTTCGATTTGCGCCAGTGCGTCATAAGCACTCGCGCCCTGATAATCAGGCTCGATTTCGATTACTTTGTTCATCGCCGCGCGAATGTCGTCAACCGAAGTCAAACCTTTGGTCAAAGGCGAGCGTTTCGCCAATTCACCGAGATTTGCGCCATACCAAAAATAACCGTCCGGTTTGTTTGGCTCAACTCTCGAAGCGATTTTGCCCGCTTCTTCGCCGTCTTCCAAAAATTTTTCGCTTTCACCATCTTTTTCGATTTGTTCACCGAGAAAATAATTATATTTGGCAAACTTCCATTCGACTTCGTAGTTTCTTTTATCGGGATTTCGCACACGGGCAAGCAAATTGATACATTCGCGCAATTTTGATAAATCTTCGTGCTGCCTGCAAAGATCGTCAGCTTGCGCGATGTTCGCGGCGATTAAATTATCATTTGTTTGGGTTGTCGATTCAACGGTTTCAATCTTAGAGGTGCAGGAGACAAGCAAAATTGAGATTATACTGATTGTAATTAAAGTGTAAAACTTATCTGTTTTCATACCGCTAAATTATTCAAAGTGTTAAAATTTTGTTATATTTGATGTCTTTATAAACAAACAAAGTCTAACAAAAATAGCATAAAAAGCGGAAGATGAAAAAAAACGGACAAGCGGCATCGTTTTACGACCTAGAAGGAACACTCGTCAGCACAAATCTCGTGCATACGCTCGGATTTTACGCCCGCCGCCA
>JBDTSO010000378.1:0-3291 GCA_039931085.1 Acidobacteriota bacterium
ATTTATGCTTTAATATGGCTTATTTTCGGAAGTTTAAAGCAAATATCCGAACATTTGATACAGATAATTTTTGTTACTGTTGTGTTGGAGATATTTGTTGTAGCGTATTGTGAAATTTATTTTGGAATTATGTATTATCCATCAATCAGAGAAGCGAATGAATTGATTAGACAATTAGAATCTGAAGAATAAATTAAATTTCGCTTACAAAGTTTCATTTTCAATACTTTTATAATATCTTTGAGATGCAATGTTAAAAGATGCAACAATCGAATTATTTGAACGTGATTTGAATAAACTAATTGCAGAAATCAATTCATATCTAAATGAAGAAGATTTATGGATTAAAACCGAAAATATTCCAAATTCGGCAGGTAATTTATGTCTTCATTTAGTCGGTAATCTCAATCATTATGTCGGTGCGACGCTCGGCAATTCGGGTTACGTGAGAAAACGCGACGAGGAATTTTCAACTCAAAATATCAGCCGAAATGAGTTGATTGAACGAGTAAAAAATACGATTGAAGTTGTCAAAAACACAATAAACAAATTGTCGGATAATGATTTTGAAAAAATTTATCCGCTTCAAAACTCAGGTGAATCAACAAAAACAAACTTAGAAATTTTGAAAATTTTAACGCATTTCAGTTATCATCTCGGACAAATAAATTATCATCGAAGAATGCTTCAAAACGGCTGAAAGTGAATTTCAAAGAATCTATTAATTATCTTTACGAGCTTGGCAATGAAGTTTTGGCGATGAAACTCGGTCTTGAGAATATCGGGAAACTTCTTAACGCGCTCGGCAATCCGCAAGAAAATTATCTAAAAGTTCAGGTTGCTGGGACAAATGGCAAAGGTTCGGTTTGCGTTTTTCTCGAAGCGATTTGTATTTCAGCAGGCATCAAAGTCGGAATGACGATTTCGCCGCATCTTGTTTCCGTGACCGAAAGAGTAAGAATAAACGGCAGGGAAATCAGCGAAAAAGATTTTGCTCGCCACGCGACGCGCATCAGAGAGATCAGCGAAAAGTTAGTTAAAACAGGCGAACTCGAAACCGTTCCGACATATTTTGAACAAGTTACGACGATTGCATTGAATGCTTTTAGCGAGGCGAAAATTGAACTGGCGATTTTGGAGACAGGTTTGGGCGGACGTTTTGACGCGACGACGGCGGCGAAGGCGAAAATCGCGGCGATCACGCCGATTGATTTTGACCATCAACAAATTTTAGGAAATACTCTGGCAAAAATTGCGGCGGAAAAGGCGGCGATAATTCGGGCGGACACAAAAGTTGTTGTTGCGGAACAACCGAAAGAGGCGTTGGATGTGATTCTGCAAAGATGCGCTAAGTTTAGCGTTTCGCCAAACTTAGCGGCGGAAGTCGGCACATTTTACGAAGGCGAAACGGTAACTTTTCAAACTTCAAAAGCCGTTTACGAAAAAGTTCGCCTGAGTTTGAATGGCAGACATCAAATCGAAAATGCTAAAAGTGCAATTTTGTTAGCTGAAATTTTGCAGGAAAATTTCAAAATCACGTCAGAAAATATAGTCGGCGGTTTGCAAAGCGCAAAGCACAAAGGACGACTGGAATTTTACAAAAATTTTCTTTTCGACGGAGCGCATAACGTCAGCGGCGCAAAGTCTTTGCGCCAATATCTGGACGAATTTATCACGCAACCGATTACAATGATTTTCGGTTCGATGCGCGATAAAGATTTGTCGGAAATCGCTGAAATACTTTATCCGAAAGCCGACAGATTGATTTTGACAAAGCCTGACAATCCGCGTTCGATGGAAACTTTGGAATTATTAAAATTTGTTCCGAAAGTTTTTGGAAAAGAAAATATTATTATCGAAGAAACAGTTGAAAATGCCGTCAAAAAAGCGCGTGAAATTTCGTCGGAAAATCATTTAATTTTAATTACGGGTTCGCTTTATCTGATTGGCGAAGCGCAGAAAATCTTAAAAAATGAATCTGGAATTTGAAATTCGGAATCTGGAATTTACAATGAACGTATGTATAAATTAGTTTTAATCAGACACGGCGAAAGCCAATGGAATAAGGAAAATCGGTTTACGGGCTGGAAAGACGTTGATCTTTCGGAAAAAGGACGCGAGGAAGCGCATGCGGCGGGAAAACTTTTGAGAGAAGAAAGTTTCGCTTTTGATGAAGCCTATACTTCGGTTTTGAAACGCGCTATCCGTACGCTTTGGATCATTTTGGACGAGATGGATTTGATGTGGATTCCCGAAACTAAATCGTGGCTGTTAAACGAACGGCATTACGGCGCATTGCAGGGTTTGAACAAAGCGGAAATGGCGGCGCAGCACGGCGAAGAACAGGTGCAAATCTGGCGCAGAAGTTATGATGTTTTGCCGCTTTTGATGGACGAAACGCACGGCGATTGGCTCGGCGACGATCCGCGTTACGCTTCGATTGAAGCCGGAAAATTTCCGCTTGCCGAAGCGTTGAAAAACACCGTCGAGCGCGTTGTTCCCTTTTACGAAACGGAAATTGCACCGAAAATAAAAGCGGGAAAACGCTTGATAATCGCCGCGCACGGCAATTCCTTGCGGGCTTTGGTCAAATATCTCGACGCGATTTCCGATGAAGATATTGTTCATCGCAATATTCCGACCGGAATTCCTTTGGTTTATGAATTGGGCGACGATCTAAAGCCGATAAAAAATTACTATCTGGGAGATCAGGAAGCGATTGCAAAAGCCGAAGAAGCGGTGGCGAAACAAGGAAAAGCCAAATAATTCAAATTCACAAATGGAGAAGTTCCCGACAATTTACCTTTTGGCGGCAAAGGATTTTTCCAAACAATTGTGCGAACAAAAGTAGCTCGTTTTCAATTTGATCGCCTGCGCCTGCGGAATCCATTTGTGGCATTTAGCGCATTGAATCAGCGGAGAATTGTCGGGAACGGATTTTGTTTCAATGCTTTTTGTGTCAGGTTTGGTTTTTTGCTTGAACTGCCTATACGCTTTCAGCATAAACCAGCCTGTTTGCAGATATTGGCGATAACGATAGGCGGTAATTGCCGTAGAGATTAAAGATAAAACAAAAAATGTGATTAGTATCCAATAAATCCAGTGCATTGTTTTTTATTTTCACTTACATTGACTATTTCTTCAACTCAAACCGAACGCTTAAAAGAATCGCTAAGTTTTAAGCAATTACAAACTCCAGTCAATTGTATTTTTGTTGAAATCCGTTGGCGGCAAATTTTAGATTCACCTGCGACGGTTTGAGCGGGCGGCGCGGCGGCATATCTTTTTAAA
>JBDTSO010000379.1:0-3286 GCA_039931085.1 Acidobacteriota bacterium
CCGCCGCATCGTTTCGCCAAAAGATCGTTTTATAGGAAGACTCGCGTAAGCCATAAAAGCTGTCAACACCTCCGGCGCATTTTGCAAAAAAAGGAACTTAATCAGAAGTTTATAAACCTCAAATAAAACAATCACTTTTAAGCCCGAACAAACAGCTTGAAAAACCTTCGTCCCGCTCACTTTGCTTTCGCGTCGCGCCTCTATTTTTAATAGTTAGAAAATACTGATTTTGATTTAAATAATTATCGGTAAAGTTTTACGTTAATTTCATTTATAAGTCAAGTTATGTCAAATTTCGGCTTTCAATCGGAAGATGGCAAAGACACATCAAATTTCATAAAATCATTTCCAGATTTCATTTTCGTCATATTCAATATTGTGTATTTTCAGAATCCGGCGAAACTCGTCTTTGTAAGAAATGTTTTGGTGAAATTCCTTTAGGTCGGCAATGTATTTCTTTTCAAATTCATCGTCCACACGGCTCACGGAAAATGCGCCGTAGCCTTTCTGCCAGACGAATTCCGCAACTCTCTTTTTCATAAATTCGACACTTCGTGTTTTGACGCGATTAACAATTGCCTCAACCGACCAATCGCGCGATTGTGCAAAAAGAATGTGAATATGTTCAACGCCGCCGCCGATAATCAATGAGGGCGAATAACATTCGTCATAAAGAATTTTGGAGATTTTATCGTATAGCAAAGGTTCTATTTCCGTTGAAATCAAAGGTTTTTGATTCTTCGTTGAAAAAATAACGTGAATCAGCATTTGTGAGTGATTTATTGGATTCATTATATTTCGTTTTTATAACGGCTCAGATAAAGTTTGCCGTCGTAATCGTTAATGCCGATTATCACGCGGTCAAGCCAACCATGTCTGCCGAGAACATTGCGATTAAAGTTTTCGTCTTGAGCAAAATAGACAGTTGAATCAAATTCGTAATTTTCAAATATGAGAGTGACTTGGTGAGCAAAAGCCCAAAATGAACCACTCGCCGTGCCGATTCTTTCGCGCACACCTGTTTCAATTTTGATTTCTAATTTTTCACCGTGAACTCTTTCAAATACACAATATGTCGAACCCGTATCAATTTTTGCTTCAAACGCCGCAGATTTCCTGCCCAAACGTAGTTCGACATTTAAGGAAACTCCGCTTTTACCCGAATCGTAATAAATGAGTTTTTCAAATGCGAGATTATTCGCCATTTTTACCAACCGCCCCAAACTTCTTCGTTTTCAGCCGGGATATAATGTAAAAGCGTTTTGTCAAAGCCTTTTTTCTTTGCTTTCGAATCAGCTTCCTTGATTGTTCTGCCAAAGGCGATGAATTCACCGTCTTTCAAAGCGACATAATTTCCCGCATATTCCGCGCGATGTTCTTTCAGCCATTCGATATTCGGATTTGGATTTTTCCTGCCGTTCGATTCGATTTTCTTTTCTTGTTTCAGCAAACGACGAATCAATTCGCGGCGTTCCTCGTTATTCAAATTTGCAGTTTTCTCAATCACTTCATCTAAAACTGTCTGCATTCGTTTCACCTCCGTTAAACATTATAGCAACATCTTTCAAATCACTGGTAACTCGTGTTTTCGGCAAACTGTTGAGAAAATCTCTGCCGTAACCTTTTGTTTTAAGGCGCGGATCAAGCAAAGCAATCACGCCTTTGTCGGTTTTACTGCGAATCAGCCGCCCGATTCCTTGTTTTAGAGTGATGACGGCGTTCGGAACGCTGTATTCAAAAAACGATTTGCCGCCGTTTGCGTCAATAAATTTTGTTCGCGCGGCGACAATCGGATCGCTTGGAACGGCGAACGGGAGTTTGTCAATAATGACGCAGGAAAGTTGGTCGCCGCGCACGTCAACGCCTTGCCAGAATGAAGATGTCGCAAATAAAACCGCGCTTGGCGTTTTTCGGAATTGTTCAAGCAGTCCGTTTTTCGACATCGAACCCTGCACGAAACACGGGAAATTGACGCGCATCGAAACCAGTTCGTAAAGTGCGTTCATCGAATAATTGCTCGTGCAAAGCACAAAAGCGTGTCCGTTTGTAATATTGAGAAGTTTGATAATTTCGCCCGCCGCCATTTGGGAAAATTCCGGCGAACTCGGCTCAGGCATTGCTTTCGGTAGATAAATTATCGCCTGTTTTTGATAATCGAAAGACGACGGCGCGAGCAAAGTGTCGGTTTTGCCGTCGTCCAAACCCAAACGGTCTTTGATAAAATCAAACTTTCCATTGGTTGAAAGAGTCGCTGAAGTCATCACGACGGTTTCGACTTTTTCAAAAAGTTTTTCCTGCAAAAGCGCGGAAACGTCAATCGGCGAAGCACGCAGAAACATTCCGCGCCCGCGCCGTTCGAGCCAGTAAACATAATTTTTTTCGGCTTGCGTGCAGACAAAATCGAGATCAAAACGGGTTTGCCGAACGCGGCGCACAAGACTTTCCGCTTCGGTCATTTTTTCCGCGTATAAATCTAAAGTCGCTTCCAATCTCTCAAACGCGGAATCAAGCGCGAAATACGCTTCGCCGAGCGGTGTCGGTTCGATGTCGCCGTTTCTCGATTTTTGTGCAAAAGCATTCGGCAGCAGCGGAAATCTGCCGTCCTGACTGCGACCTTGCACGAATCGCGTCCAAAATTGATCGGCAAGTCCGACGATTCGGACGGAAAGTTTTGACAAATCGCGCGTTACAATCGCGTCGGTCAGCGGCAAATTGTCGGCATCGCGGACGAGTTCTTCGAGTTGAAAACTCGAAATCTGAAAGCCGAAATAATCGGCGGCGATGTCTTCAATCAGATGCGCTTCGTCAAAAATGACGGCTGAATAATCCGGCAAAACGCGCCCGTATTCGTTGCCGCGAATGTTCAAATCGGCGAAAAAAAGATGATGATTAACGATGACAATATCGGCTTCTTCCGCCCGCGCTCTCATTCGCGTAATAAAACACGGCTCGAATTCCGGGCATTTTTGACCGAGACAGGTTTCGCTTTTTGCATTGATTCTGCTCCAAAACGAAAGATTTTCCGGCAAGCCGACGAGTTCGGCGCGATCTCCGGTTTCACTTTCGCGCACCCAGCGGCGAACTTCGTCAAAGTAATCCATTTCGTCCAAACCATCCAAAATCGGCTGATTTTCCGCCTTGCCGACGCGATACAGACAAGCGTAATTCGAGCGACCTTTCATATACGCCGCGCTGAATTTTTTCGGCATCACTTTTTGCAGAAACGGAATGTCTTTTTCCATCAATTGTTCCTGCAAATTTTTCGTTCCCGTCGAAATAATGATGC
>JBDTSO010000380.1:0-3261 GCA_039931085.1 Acidobacteriota bacterium
TTCGCCGCCGACATTGTAAATCGTTACCAGCAAAGGCGTTTTTTTAATGGAGACTTTCGCGCCGAAATAATTGGTCAAAACAATTTCGTCATTCAGCTCTAAAACTTTAACGTCGGGAACTTTTCGGTCAACCGAATAATCAAAAGCGTAAGAAAAATCACGCTCGAATGTGCCGTTCGGCGCGATGCGAACGCGCACGGAGGTTTGGTCGAAAAACGAAATTTCGACTTTTGCTTTGCTCGAAGTTTCCAAAATTACGCCGTTCTTTTTTGTTTCGGCAATTTGCGTTACGCTGCCGAAGGTTTTCCATTCGGCTTGAACTAAAAGCGGGAGAAACAAAAGAATTATTAAAAAAAGCAATAACTTTTGCGGAAACAAATTTGTTTTTTTGAGTTTGATATTCAAATTTCTAACCTCAATTTTCTGTATTAAACAATCGCGCAAATTTATTTTACAGAATTTTTAGCCACTGATTTTCACGGATTAACTCAGATGGTCATAAAAGATATAAAACGCAGTTGAAATCTAAAAATATCTCGTATTTATCTGTGAAAATCTGTGGCTTAAAAAAAAAGTTTTGATTTGTCTAATTTTATTGCGCGTCTTAGCCAAATTTTTGATAACTTTCGCCCGTGTTTCAATTTCCTCGTTTTGTTCTTCGCGTTCCTCGTCATCATTTTCTTTGACGATTCCCGCCGTCATTAAATCGAACGCTGGAAGCCGCGCAATTCCAGGCATTTCCGCGATATTTCCACGCACCGAAAACCAAATAATTTCGTTCAATTCACGCGGATTTGCCATATATGCGTGAGCCAGATTTTGTTTGTCCGTCAATTTCATATATTTGCGCATTTCCGCATTGGTGTTGTGCAGCGGCATCAAATTATCGAGTGCGACATCGGGCAGAATTGCCTGAAAAGGCGTTAAATCCGGTTCGCTTTGAGAAGTATCAATCGGCGAAGCAGTCGCGTCGAGTTGGTTCATCGGCGGAATTCCGAGCAGAATTTCCATCGTCCGAATCAGACTGACTGTATTATGAAAATCGTGAATCAATACACCTTTGCGATTATACGCGCTGATAACGAGCGCGACCGAACGATGTGCGTCAACGTGATCGCTGCCGTCCTGCGCGTCGTCTTCGACAACGACAATCGCCGTGTCTACCGAAACCACGTCGGCATTTGAATTGACCACATAAAGCCGCGATTTTGCGCGGTTAAAAATCATCGCCGTCGGATGCCGGTTGACCGCAATATGTTTCATCACTTTCGCCGGATTTTTCGCATCAACAACCGCAATCGTGCCGTCGTCCCACAATGAAACGTAAATCTTCTCCGCCGTTTTATTATCTTTCGACGGCAATACCGCAACTTGATAAGGATAAACAAACTGTTCGCTGCCTTCACGAATGAGCGAAATCCGCGAAATTTTTCGCCTGTCGCGCAGATCGCTGATGATGCCGAGCGTGTCGCCCAGATTATTGGCGACGAACAGCGTGTTATCGTCTGGACTTAAAGCAATTCCCGTCGGATAAACGGCGGCAATATTACTATTATAATTCGGCATCGGCGCATTGTCGGCAAACGCCGAAACGTTAATAAACGGCGCGTCAACTTTTGTATCAAAACCGTTTGAAGTCGGCGTTACCGGAGTTTTGTCACCGGCGCGAAACTTGAAAATCCAGATTTTATTTTCATATCCGCCCGAAACGAACAGATTGTAACTGCCGTCCGCATTCGCTTTATGTGCAAAAACCGCGCCGACATTGACGCTTTGCGGCGACGGAAAATGGACGTTTTGAATAATCTGCGGTGCAGGTTTTTCATTCAAATCAATGACGGCGATTGATTGCTGTGCGCGGTTTGTCGAAGCGTTAAACTGCAAGCCGAAACCGCTGTTGATCGTCAAAAGGTAGCGACCTTTGCCGTCAAACCCGGAAGTGTCGGGACTTCGCACAAAATCAACGGGCAATGCACCGACGGCGGGCTGTGAAGTCGTCGCGTCAAACAATAACTTTCCCGCAGGCGTGATTTGGCGTCCGCCCGTAGCGGGTTGATTTACGATTTTTATATCTTGAGCTTCAACTAAAAGGAAATCACTATTTTTCTTGAATACAATGAAACAAAACAAAAAAAAAACTGCTGACAGCAATGGAAAATATAAACTTTTTCTGTTCATTTTAGTTTTATAAACTTGGAAATTTAGCCGATCAACCGCTAAAAAAATGCCAATGTCTTAAATTTTATGCCGGAAAGCCTAAACTGTTCGGAATAAGTGAGTTGTGATAAGTGAAAGATGATAGATAAAATTAACAAACTTACCAGTTATCATTTATTCAGAAAGCGTTTCGCCGAAAAATAATCAAAACTATAAAATTTGAAACATTAGCGAAAGATTGTTGATGCGGTTTAATTTTAGACTATTTTGATGAGGAAAGAAAATTATCAAACCAAAGCTGAAATACGAGCAAAGTCCAAAGTTGTTTATGATGCGAAGCGACATTGGTTTCGTGTTCTTTTATTAAATTCTGCACAAATTTTTCATCGAATAAACCTTGATTTTTCAATCTGTCGGGCGCGAGCAAATCGTGCATCAGCGGATTTAACCGATTTTTGAGCCATTCGGCAATCGGAATTCCGAAACCTTTTTTCGGGCGATGTAAAATATTTTTCGGCAGCAAATCTCTAACGGCTTCTTTCAAAATATACTTGCTTTTACTGCCTTTTAATTTGTATTCGAGCGGCAATTGCGCGGCAAACTCTGCAATACGCGGATCAAGAAACGGAGCGCGAACTTCCAAAGAAACCGCCATCGAAGCGCGGTCAACTTTCGTTAAAATATCTTCCGCCATATAAAAATTCAGGTCGAGAAACTGCATCTGCTCAATTTCGTTCGTTGCGTCGCAAATTTTCAATAAATCTTTCGCACCTTTGTAAATGTCGCCCGAAGTGTTTGCCAAAACATTTTTATTTAATAAATCGTTTTGCTCGTCAATCGAAAATGAACCGAACCACGAATGATGGCGCGTTACCGCGTCGTATTTTGAAGCCGCGACAAAGCGTTTCGCTTTATAATCAAACGACATATTTTTGTTGGAAACAGGCAGGTTATTGACAATCGGTTCGATCAAATTATTTCTTAAAAATTGCGGAATTGTGCCGTAGACATTGGCGACTTTATGAGCGAAATACATCGGATAACCGGCGAAAATCTCGTCGCCGCCGTCGCCGCCGAGCGCGACCGTAACGTGCTTGCGAACAA
>JBDTSO010000381.1:0-3258 GCA_039931085.1 Acidobacteriota bacterium
ATTTCGGAAAGCCGTTCGATTGACGTTTTGGAATTTGACGCGGCTTCGCACACCGGCGTTGACGACGTGCGCGATATAATTCTCGACAGCATCAATATCAATCCGGCACGTGATCGAAACAAAATTTTTATTATTGACGAAGTTCATATGCTTTCAAATTCTTCATTTAATGCGCTTTTGAAGACTCTGGAAGAACCGCCGCCGAATGTCGCGTTCATAATGGCTACGACTGAACTGCACAAACTACCTGATACGATTTTATCGCGCTGTCAGGAATTCGAGTTTCGCACGATTCCGCTAACGAAAATTTTTGACCGATTAAAAATCATCGCAGAAGCCGAGAAAATTGATGTTTCCGACAAAGCACTGCGCGAAATTGCCAGAACGGGCGAAGGTTCGATGCGTGATGCACAATCGAATTTCGATCAGGTTATCAGTTTTTCGGGCGAAAAAATTGATGTTCAGGACGTAACCGTCGCACTCGGAATTGCCAGCGCGGAAATGATGACGCGCACGGCGCAGGCAATTGCTGACAATAAACCTGTTGAAGTTTTGAAAATAATTGATGAATTAATTGGGCGCGGTCAGGATTTGCGAAACTTTTCGCGCGATTTGCTCGCTTTTTTTCGAGATTTACTTATTTTTAAGATGGCTGGCGATGCGGAAAACCTGCTCGACACGACGATTTTGAGCCGCGATGAGTTGCAAAAATTTTCAGAGCCTTTTACCGAAGGCGATTTGATTAGATTTTTTAATTCTCTGAGTGAAACCGAACCAAAACTGCGCGAAGCGATACAGCCGCGTTACGTTTTAGAACTTGGTTTGATAAAACTCGTTGAAATGCAGCGCGTTATGCCAATTGAAAAACTACTTGAACGACTGGCAAAACTTGAATTGGCAATGGCAAACGGGAATTTTTCAGTTGAAAATATCGAGGAAAATACTGTAAAAGAAACAATCATCGAAAAAAAAACTTTAACGGTTGATTTTCCGTTCGATGAAGTTCCCTTTCCTGTCAGTGAAACTCAAGATTTTGTTCCGCAAATTGTGAATCAAGAAACCATTTCACCTTTAAATGAAACTCTCAATAAAACAAGCACAAGCTTTTCGCCGGTTGAAGAAGAACAACCGATTCCGAAGTTTGAAAATCAAAGTTCGATAAATAAATTCATAGATGCGATGCCGGTTAAGTTAGACCCGATTGACTCCGAAGAGCTTGAACATATCGAAGACACTTGGCTTGATGACGCTTATGAACGAAAACTCCAAATTTTAGGCGATAATTTGACACCGATTCCGAACGCTTCAAAGTTGGTGGAAATTTTACTGGGCGCGGATTCCTCCGTTCAATCGGCAGTTACAATTGAAACTTCAAACAGCAGCGGCGCGGCGTTTGCTCCGGCGAAAGAACCATTTGCGTTTGTGCCGCCCGGTTACGAAGAGGAAATCTCTGAAGAAATTCCTGAACTTCCCGAAAATCCGACTGATGAAGAACTCTGGAAATACGCCGAAAATCATCCGCTCGTCAAAAAGGCACTCCGTATTTTTCGCGGGAAAATTGTCGAAGTAAAAATTCCCGGAACTTAATCGTCCATCTCGTCGTTATATAATGCGGAGGTCAATTTTACGATGCGCGAACCATATATTGCAGGAATTTTGAGTCTTTTGATTCCCGGACTCGGACAAGTTTATAACGGCAGAATTATTATCGGCATAATTTGGCTGATTTTTACTGGCTTTTCGTGGATTGGTACAGCCGGAACGCTAGGTTGGATTGTTCATTTAATCGCTGCCTGGTGCGCTTACAGTTATGCTAAAGACAATCCATATAGAACCTAAAAACATATTTAGACGCTCCTCCTTGCGCCCGATGTTCGGTAACATCGGGCTTTTTTTATTTTCCAAACTTGTTAAATTAACGTAAAATAGTTATCAGTTGTCGGTAGGCAGTTTCAAGAACGTCGTTCAGAAACTTTAATTATTTTATATTCACAGCCAATTTAGAGAATAATCTACTGACAACCGACTACCGACTACCGACTACCGACAACTGACAACTATTTTTATCTATGATTAAAGAAGGACTTCCGTTTGTTATATTTCCGTTATTAATTGCTGTCGGTTTAGCAATTTTCAATTTCTGGATAATCGCCGCCTTATTTATCGCGCTTGGGCTGTTTATGATGTATTTTTTCAGAGACCCGCAGCGCACGATTCCGACTGAAGCGGATATTGTTGTTTCCGCCGCCGACGGTAAAGTTACACGAATTGAAGATAGAGAAGACGGAAAATTAGTCAGCGTTTTTTTGTCGCCGGTTGACGTTCACATCAACCGTGCGCCGATTGCCGGAAAAGTTGTCAAAGTAGAACTTTTTCAAGGAAAAAAAGCTCCCGCCACAAGTAATGAAGCCAGCCAAACTAATGAAAGAAACGCGATGACAATTCAGGGCGAAAAAATGACCGTCATCTGCACTCAGATTGTCGGAATTCTGGCGCGGCGCATTGTTTGTTGGAGCAAAGCGGGCGATGATCTCGAACTCGGCGAAAAATACGGGCTTATCAAATTTGGATCACGCACCGATTTACTTATGCCGAAAAATGTTGAAATTCTCGTTAATGTCGGCGAAAAGGTCGTCGGCGGAGAAACTGTCATCGCAAGACTAATGGTAAATAGTGAGTGATAAATGGTGAATTGAAGAAGTATTTGCAACATTTGTTACTTATCGCCCGCAATTAAATAACTATGGAAGAAAACAAACCACCGCATCGAGGCTTAAAGAAAGGACTTTTTCTGATTCCGTCGGCGTTCACGGCGGCGAATATCGCTATGGGATTTCTGGCGGTTTTATCTTCTGTGCGCGGTTTTCAGGTTATTGTTTCAAACCCGGAACAAGCAGCAATATATTTCGGTTATGCTGCCAAAGCCATTGCGCTAGCGATTTTATTTGACACCCTCGACGGCAGAGTTGCGCGAATGACGCGAACGGCAACCGAAATTGGTGTTCAGCTTGATTCGTTGGCGGATGTTTTGACATTCGGTATTGCGCCGGTTGTTTTAATGTACAGTTGGGCGATTGGCGCGACTTACAGCGAAGCTAACTCCTTTCACGCTTTCGGGGTTTTTGTTTTGTTTATGTATCTAATGTGCGGAACTTTCCGGTTGGCGAGATTTAATCTTCAAGCCACCAGACCGCGCGTTTTGATGGAAGGCACGCCGAAAATTGACAAGAAAAATTTTGTCGGTCTGCCGATTCCGCC
>JBDTSO010000382.1:0-3254 GCA_039931085.1 Acidobacteriota bacterium
GATTCTCCAAACGATTCACGGGAACTATTATCCGTGTCGTAGTTTTTTGAACTAAACTGCGTTCGTATAACAGAATTAAAAAGTTAGTTGTAGAAGTGCTTGTCTATTTTGGATTATACTTCGACGGATGATTTTCTGCAATCGAATACAAATGCTGCATTGAAATCAGCAGGACTTTTCAAGGTCGGCGAGGAAGAAATTTTACCACAGATGAACACGGATGAAATCGGATTTGAAGAAGATAAATCCTTTTTTTTAGCTTCTTTATCTGATTTTTGTCCTGTTTTTATCAATGTTCATCTGTGGTAAAAATATTCCTCCGACCTTGAATAAACTCTATTGAAATCAGTGCTTTATTGATTCAAGAATTTGTTTCCGTTCGCGCGTGTAATACAATTTTTATATGAGCCAAACCAACACCGAAGTTCTGCAAAAATTTCAAAACACCGTCGGGCTGAAATT
Source organism: Acidobacteriota bacterium (assembly GCA_039931085.1). GTDB lineage: Bacteria > Acidobacteriota > Blastocatellia > Pyrinomonadales > Pyrinomonadaceae. The sequence continues at coordinate 463 of JBDTSO010000382.1, forward strand.
TCAGCTTTACAACAGTCTTTTTTTATCGCTGCCTTTTCGTGGAATTGATAAAACAGGGATTTTACTTCCGCTTTTTAACAGCAGCTGCGAAGAGGGATTTGAAAAAGGGCAGAGTCCGCAACAGATTATTGAAGAGTTTTTCAAAAATCACGCTTTGACAATTAATGAAAAAGAAAAAATCAGTCTGCTTTTTCGTTTTGTGCAATACGCTGAAAGACAGGTCGTTTTGTTTGACGCGCTCGAAGATGCGGCATTTGACGAACTGCACGATACACGAGGTGCTGGAACTTTGAGACAGCTTGATGCAAGCGTTTTGCAGAATAATAAAACGACGGAATTTATCAAAAAACTCGAAAATTTTTCCGTCAGGCTTGTTTTAACGGCGCATCCGACACAGTTTTATCCGGGCGCAGTTTTGGCGATTATCAATGATTTGGTCGAAGCCATCGAAGCAAATGATGTCGCGCTCATCAACACATATCTTCAGCAATTGGGGCGCACACCGTTTTTCAAAAAGCAGAAACCGACACCGTTCGACGAAGCAATTAGTTTGATTTGGTATCTCGAAAACGTCTTTTACGAAGCAATCGGCGGAATCGCGTCGGAAATAAAAGCCGCGTTTCCGAACGAAAAAATAAATTTAAGCAAACTCGTCAAAATGGGTTTTTGGTCAGGCGGCGACCGTGACGGAAATCCGTTTGTAACCGTCGAAACAACCGTCAAAACCGCCAACGCTTTGCGCCGCGCGATTTTGCGGCAATATTATGCCGATGTTCGAAAATTAAAACGCCGACTGACATTTGAAGGTGTGGAAACAGTTCTCGCCAAACTCGAAGAAAAACTTTATGCCGACGCTTTTTCCAACGAAACAAATGATTTGACGAAAGAAGAAATTTTGAAATATCTCGAAAATATTCTTGAAACTATTCGGACAAATCATAACGGATTATTCGCACATCTCGTTGAAAATCTGATTCAAAAGTTGGAAATTTTCGGAACATATTTCGCATCTTTGGATATTCGGCAAGACAGCGGAATTCATCAAAATATCTTGAAAAATATTGCGGCAGAAACCGATGCTTTACCGAAAAATTATGAAGAACTTCCCGACAAAGAAAAAATCGAAAAACTTTTGAATATCGAAAAAGCGATTGACGCGGAAACTTTGAGCGACGCTTTGCACAAAGACACTTTGCAAAATATCGCCGCTATAAAAGAGATTCAAAAGCAAAACGGCAAACAGGCGTGTGAAAGATACATCATCAGCCATTGCGAAAGTGCGCTTGATGTCGTCGAAGTTTTTGGATTATTTCTGCTCGGCGGCTGGCAAAGTGAAGATTTGTCCGTTGACATCGTGCCGCTTTTTGAAACGGTTGAGGACTTGAAAAACGCATCGGAAATAATGCGCGAACTTTATGAAAGTTCCGCGTATCGCGCACATTTGTCAAAGCGAAAAGATATTCAAACGATTATGCTCGGCTTTTCCGACGGCACAAAAGACGGTGGTTATTTGATGGCGAATTGGAGCATTTACAAAGCAAAAGACGAACTGACAAGCATTTCAAAAAAATTCGGCATCGAAGTAATTTTCTTCGACGGACGCGGCGGACCGCCTGCGCGAGGCGGCGGGAAAACGCATAAATTTTACGCTTCGATGGGCGAAAATATTTCGGACCGCGCGATTGAATTAACCGTTCAAGGTCAAACGGTTTCATCAAATTTCGGCACGATTGACGCGGCAAAATTCAACATCGAACAGCTAATTCACGCCGGAATTTACACGCATATTTTCAATGCAAAAGCCGAAACTTTTACCGAAACCGAAGAAAATCTGATGCAGAATCTTGCCGAAAAAAGCTTTGCTTCTTATTCTGAACTCAAAAACGACGCGGCGTTTCTCGAATATCTTTCCGAAGTCAGCCCTTTGAAATTTTACGCCGAAACAAATATCGGTTCGCGTCCGGCAAAACGCGGCGCGGGAAAGTTGACACTCGACACGCTTCGCGCGATTCCGTTCGTCGGCGCGTGGAGTCAGATGAAACAAAACGTGCCGGGTTTTTACGGTGTCGGCTCGGCTCTGCAAGCAATGAACGACGCGGGAAATCTTGAAGCCGTCAAAGATTTATACGAATCAAACGCCTTTTTCAAAACCTTGATAGACAACTGCGAAATGGCGATGCAGAAATCGTTTTTTCCTTTGACCGAAAACTTAAAAAATCATAAAACCTTCGGCAAAATCTGGCGAAAAATCTACGACGAATATAAACTCTGCCGAAAATTTTTAGCCTTCATTACAGGCGATGAGAATTTGATGACTGATTATCCAACCGAACTGCAATCCGTCAAAACACGCGAACACATCGTCTTACCGCTGACGACGATCCAACAGTTCGCATTGACAAAAATCAGGGAATCGGACGACGAAAATTTGAAAAATATCTATGGAAAACTCGTCACTCGCTGTTCGTTCGGAATTATAAATGCGGGAAGAAATTCGGCATAAGAAATTAGCCACGAATAACACAAATAAAAACAAAAAAATTGTGTTATTCGTGTAATTCGTGGCTAAAATTTTTTCCTCAAAATTAAAAGACGTATTTGTTCGCCGCAATCAGAGTGTTGGCGATTTTCTGCCTTGCCGCAATTGTGTTGACAGGCGAATTATTTTTCGTGAATCTCTTCAAAGCAACCAAGAGCATTTTGCCTTCGTCGCCTTCGCTCATCGCGGCGATGGTATTTCGCGCCGCCATTTCGATTTTTTGCATCGCGTCGTTGCAGAAAACCTGCGCCAT
>JBDTSO010000383.1:0-3253 GCA_039931085.1 Acidobacteriota bacterium
GCTCTGACATAACCGATGTTTGAAGCGAGCGAAAATCTTTCGGTTGCGATTTCCGCCGAAAAACTGCGACCGGCATTTTCCAGACGCACCTTCGCGCCGACTGCCGCCGCACCGGTTGCATCACGGACGCGCCCGCACAGTGTTTTTAAACTCTGAGCCTCCGTGCCGGTTGAAAATGTCGCTGAAAGGAGAATTGAAAGTAAAAAAATTTTCACGTTTGAAACAATTGTATTTTTTATTTTTAAGTGCATTGACCGAATGAAATGAAATTTTTAATTTCAGACTGCTTAACATCAAAGTTAGATTAGTCTAAATCAAGACTTTTGAAATGTAAAGTGTTATGATTCGGGTGGTCAATTATTTGGCGGAAAAACGATTATGACGACGACGGAAAATCCGGTTCACGGAAAAGGCGGTCAGCACATTACGCCGATTATTGAAGATTACTTAAAGGCGATTTACACTTTGGAGCAGCGCGAAGGACAGGTTCGCACGGTTGCGCTGGCAGAAGTTTTAAACGTCAAACCGCCGACCGTGACGGCGATGTTAAAGACGCTTGCCAACTTTAAGTTTATCGAATACGAACCATATCGAAGCGTTGAGTTGACCGAAAAAGGTAGATTGGTTGCGCTCGAAATCGTTCGCCATCATCGCCTGATCGAGCTTTATTTGGTTGAAGCGTTGGGGTATTCGTGGGACGAAGTTCACGAAGAAGCCGAAGTTTTGGAACATTTTATTTCCGAAAAACTCGAAGCGCGTATCGCCAGCTATCTTGGCAACCCGACGCGCGATCCGCACGGCGATCCGATTCCCAACCTCGATGGAACGCTTCCTGACAGCCCATCCGTTTCTCTAGCTGATTTTCCGCCGTCGGCGCGGGTATTGCGCGTGGTACGCATCCGCGACCAAAACACCGAACGGCTGCGGTATCTCGCCAAAATCGGACTTATGCCGCAAACTCAGATTAAAATAGTCGCCGTCGAACCGTTTGATGGTCCATTAACGATTCAAATCGGCACACGAAAAACCCCTCTCGACCGACAATTGGCTAACTTAATTTTGGTCGAAGAAATTGAAAGCTGAATTTTTTGCCGGGTTTGCTTTTGAAGCATTTTCAACAATTATAGTTTGCACGGTAAAAAGCGGAGTTCCAGCTAAAAGAAACAGGATATATAATGCCGCGACAAACAAATCATTAGACTTGTCTGCGACAGGCAGGCGTGAGGGCGCGGGCAGCTTCTCTTTAAAACGGTCTTTCTATAACTCGGAGTTGCGTGTAGCTGGTTTCGCATCACTTTAACTCAAGGTTATACTTTTATAAAAATTCGCTTCCGATAAAGCAGCCACATTAGAAAAAGCCACAGGAAAATATAGCAAATCGCAAACATCAATGATGCGTTGATTGGTTCGGCAAAAGGCAAAAACACATTGTTGAAAATCCAACTTTGCAAAGATATAGATTTACCTTCCGCGTCCCACGAAACTTTGATGATGCCCAACAACTTCGACATCAAACCTGAAAAAACGAACAAAGCAAGCGCATTTACGCCGAAAATTATAAAAGGTTTCGCCCATTTTTTGTAATTTTTGATGTCAATCAGCCAGTAGCAAAAGCCGAGAAATAATAGAGCTAAACCTGCTGTGTAAAGAACATATGAGCTTGTCCAGAGAGCTTTGTTGAGCGGAAACCAAAAACTCCAAATCCAGCCGAGCGCGGTTAAAATCACGCCGAAAAAGAATAGCGCGGAAACTTTTTCATAATCGTTTTTATCCCGCCGCAGCCAATGTCCGCACAAAACTCCGGCGAGCGTTGTGGCGATTGCCGGAATCGTGCTTAAAATTCCTTCGGGATCGAAAATTTTTGACTGTTTCCAAATGTGATTCTCCGTCAAAATCGTGCGGTCAATAAACGCGGCGAGATTGCAGCCTTTGTCGCCGAACGTCGTAGTTTCACAGCCCGGAACATTTATCAAAGTCATTAACGCCCAGTAAACGAGCAAAAGCGCAACGGCAATAATTGTCTGCTGTTTCCAGTTGGTATGAATAAAAATCAACGCCGTAACCAGATAACAAACGGCGATGCGCTGCAAAACGCCCATTATGCGGAGTGTTGAAACGTCGAGAAAAGTTTCTTTTGTAAAATTATAAAAAGGAAAAGCCGCTAAAAATAAACCGAGCGCGAAAATAATGGCGGAGCGGCGGAAAATTTTTAAATAAATGTCTTTTTTGACCGCGCATTGCTCAACCCGTTTGCCGAGAGCCAATGTGATGACAACGCCGACAATGAACAAAAAGAACGGAAAAACCAAATCCGTCGGTGTCGCGCCGTGCCATTCGGCGTGTTCGAGCGGCGGATAAATCGCGCTCCAAGTTCCGGGATTATTGACCAAAACCATTCCTGCAATCGTGATTCCGCGAAAAACATCGAGCGAAAGCAGCCGATTTTGTTTGATTTTTTCAGACATTTGTTTTGTCCTCTTTATAAAATATTTTTATCAGTTCATATTTAAAACGAAAAAGTTTTTATGTCAATGTTTAAAATAAAAATTTTACCAATTTTCTCTTTCGCGCAAATTCGTAATGTGTGCTGTGTGATGTTTCGAATGCCAATCGTAAAGTCCGAGCATTTTTTCCAGCGTCCATTCGCCTGATTCAGGATGAATTAACAGCTTTTTGAAGCTTTCGTCAGACATCGCATTCAAAAAATTCGCCCAGCGCGAGTGAATTCCTTCAATAATTTTAATAGAAACATCAATCGGCATTCGGCTGTCGGCGAGTTCCGCCCAACGATCTTCATAATATGGGCGAATCGTCGGCGCATCTTCGGTCAAAGCCAATTTGAATCGAATGTAAGAATTTAAATGACTGTCCGCAACGTGATGAACCGTTTGCCGAACCGTCCAACCTTCGGGACGATACGGCGTGTCGAGTTGCTCATCATTTAAATCGGCGACCGCATTTTCCAAATTCTTCGGCAAATCCGCAATTGTTTTGATAAATGATTTTCGTAGTTCCGGCGTAACTTCTTTATTTTTATCAAATTTTCCAATCGGAAAACGTAAATCTTCGCTCATATTTATTCTCCAAAATAATTTTCAAATCTTGTAAATTCCTTCAAAAACGCAAGTTTTACAATTCCGGTCGGACCGTTTCTCTGTTTTGAAATCAAAATTTCCGATAAACCTGCATTTTCTTCGCTTGGTTTATAGTATTCTTCCCGATAAATAAAGGCTACTACGTCGGCATCCTGCTC
>JBDTSO010000384.1:0-3246 GCA_039931085.1 Acidobacteriota bacterium
CCGATGGCGAATTTGACGGCTGAATCGCAGTTTATCGGCAATATTTTAGGACTTTGTTCGGGAGTAAGTTTGGGCGGATATATTTTGCTGCTTCGACATCCGAAAGCTTTAAAACAAAATCCCGCGTCATCGGTTTTTTACGGCAATATTCTGGCGATTTTCGTGATGCTGCCGTTTGTGATTTCAAATCCTTCGGTTTGGACGGGCAAAGATATTTTTGCAGTTGTCATCTTGGGCGTTTTCCAAATCGGCTTGGCATATTACCTTTTCACCTACGGCGTTTCAAAAGGCGTGCGGAGTTTGGACGCAAGTATTATCGGCTTTATCGAACCGCTTTTGAATCCGGTTTGGGTTTTTCTATTTATCGGCGAAAAACCTTCAAATTGGGCGATTCTCGGCGGGACAATTATTATCACCGCCATTATTTTTCATACTTTGAAACAACCTAAGTCATCAAACACAAAAAGCGGCGGTATCACTGAAAATATTCAAGAATCTACTAACTACTGACCGCCGACTGCTGACTACTTTAAAATCCTATGATAAACTATCCGAATACTTTCAAAAAGGCGGCGTTAATGCTCGTTTATAAATAAAAAAGTAAAAACTTATTGGAGAAATTTAATGGAACCGAATTTACAAAAAGAATCAATTAATAGAGGTCGTAAAAACACTAATTACGAATTAAGCAACTATGGAATTATAGAACCGGGTGCGGTTTATTGGAATCTAGACCCGAAGGAACTTTACGAAGAAGTAAAAAGACGCGGTGAAGGCGACGTTACGCCTGAAGGGGTTTTGTTGGTGAAAACGGGCGAAAATACCGGACGCAGCGCGAAGGATAAAGCGTTTGTAGTTGAATCTTCAAGCGAAGATAAAATCTGGTGGAGCGAAGGCAACAAAAAGTTTCCGCAGGAGAAATTTAACGCACTCAAAGACCGGATGATGGAATATTTGAAAGGCAAAGATTTATTTGTGCAGGACACTTATGCCGGCGCAGATGAAAGATATGAACTGCCTGTGCGTATTATTACCGAACTCGCATGGCATTCTCTTTTTGCCAATAATATGTTCGTTCGCCGAACAAAAGATGCGCCGTTTGAACCGGAATTTACGGTTATAAATGTACCGAGTTTCAAAGCTGACCCGGAAGTTGACGAAACACGCGCCGGAACTTTTATTCTCGTTGATCTCGGTCAAAAACTTGTTCTGATCGGCGGCACTGAATACGCGGGAGAAACAAAAAAATCAGTCTTTTCTCTGATGAATTATCTGATGCCGCAGCGCGATGTGATGTCAATGCACTGTTCGGCAAACGTCGGCAAAGACGATGACGTGGCAGTTTTCTTCGGTCTTTCTGGAACGGGAAAAACAACTCTGAGTGCTGACCCGGAACGCGCTCTGATCGGCGACGACGAACACGGTTGGTCAGATGACGGAGTTTTCAATTACGAAGGCGGCTGTTACGCAAAAGTTATCAAATTAAATCCCGAAGCCGAACCTGATATTTATCGCACGACTTCGATGTTCGGCACAATTTTGGAAAATGTCGTTTATGACGAACAAACCAAAAAAGTTGACTTGGATGACGCGACCATCACGGAAAACACGCGCGCCTCTTATCCGCTCGAATCAATTCCGAATATTGTCGAATCAGGACACGCCGGACATCCAAATAATATCATTATGCTGACGGCTGACGCTTTCGGTGTTTTGCCGCCCGTTTCGCGCCTTACGCCCGAACAAGCAATGTATCATTTTATTTCCGGTTATACGGCGAAGGTGGCGGGAACGGAAAAAGGCGTTACCGAACCGACGGCGACGTTTTCAACTTGTTTCGGCGCACCGTTTATGGTTTTGCATCCGTCGGTTTACGCCGAACTTCTCGCCAAGAAAATGAAAGAACATAATTCGACTTGCTGGCTGGTCAACACCGGCTGGAGCGGCGGCGCGTACGGCGTTGGCAATCGAATTTCCATCAAACACACGCGGGCAATGATTCGCGCTATTCTCAACGGCGAACTCGAAAAGGTCGAAACGCGCGTTGATCCGACGTTTGGCGTTCACGTTCCGGTTTCCTGTCCCGACGTTCCCGATGATGTGTTAAATCCACGCAATACATGGGAAGACAAAAACGCTTACGACGCGAAAGCCGAGCATTTAGCAAATCTCTTTAACGAAAACTTCAAGAAATTTGAAAACGGAGTTTCCGATGAGGTTAAAAACGCTGCGCCGAAAGCACAATAATCTTTTAATTTAAACTTTTGTATTCTATGCGGATTGATTATTATTTTTATCAATCCGCTTTTTTAATATTATTAAAACATCGGTTTCATTTGCAGAAAATTTATTTATGAAAAAGAAGCATAAAGATAAATCAAAACAGAAACTTTTACAGAAAATTGACAGAAAATATACCGGTTTTCACGTTTATCGTTCAGTCAATGAAAATCTGCCTTTTATATTTTGGGAAAGATTGACGGATGAGCCGATAAAAGACGGAAATTTTAACGATGAAGCTGCCGAAATCGGTCAGCGTTATTTTTATAAACTCACGCAGGTTGACGCAAACGGCAATGAAAGTGCGCCTTTTATGCCGCAGACGACTTTTACAGATCACGCCGGAAACAGTTTTGAGCAAAATCCGCTGATTGATTTTGCCGGTTATAATATGTATCGTTCCGCTGACAGAGATGTGCCGCTCGACAAGTGGGAACGGCGCAACAAAGAACCAATTCCGACGACCGAATATAAAGACGAAGGTGTCGAATCCGGCGAGATTTATTTTTATTACGTTCGCGCCGTTGATTCAAATGGAACGGAGAGCGCACCTTCGGAAATTATGCGCGTTATTAGAAAATGATCTTAAATTTGCTTTGAACTAAATCAAAACAAATCAGGATTTGTTATCATAAAATACACAACTAAATTTTAAGGAGAAAAGTTAAATGGTAAAAAAAGCATTATTCGCAAAATTAAAAGCAAAGCCGGGTAAAGAAGCGGAAGTTGAAGCGTTTTTGAACAGCGGTTTGGAATTGGCACAAGACGAACCGTTGACTGCTAATTGGTACGCGCTGAAATTTGACGATTCGACGTTCGGAATTTTTGACACTTTCGACGGTGAAGAAGGACGCAACGCGCATTTAAACGGCAAAATAGCCGCAGCGTTAATGGCAAAAGCCGATGAATTGCTCGCCGAATCGCCGAGAATCGAAAAAATTGATTTGCTTGCAGTCAAATAAATTT
>JBDTSO010000385.1:0-3243 GCA_039931085.1 Acidobacteriota bacterium
TTTCGGTTAGAATTACGCCGGAGATATCAACGGCTTCGGCGGTTCGCAAAATCGCACCCAAATTCGACGGATTGTTGATTTGATAAAGCAAAATAAACAGCGGTAATCGTCGTTCTCTTTTCTGCAAATTCGCTTCAATTATATTTTTTCCCGTTACAGGTTTGGCGGCAATAACAATTATTCCTTGTGAAGTTTTCGTATTGGAGAGCGAATTAAAAATATTTTCTGAAACCTCTGCGGGGGGGGTTAATTTTTTTTCAATAGTTTGCAGAAACTTTTGTCCGCGTTCGGTTCGTCGAAAATTTTCAGTAAATAAAACGTCAAAAATCTTTAATTCTGTTCTTAAAACTTCTTCGGCAAGGCGCAAACCTTCCACAAAAACTGCATCTTCAACGCGCCCGCCGCCGACCTTTCGAGCAAATTTTAATCTTTGATTGTCGCGGCTGGTAATTTTCAACATTTTTGATGTCTTTACAAATAAACGAATAGCCGATTATAAAGCAAAGGTTTAAAATCAGGAATAGTCTAAATAAAAAGTTTGCCAAACAATGAAATCCGTAATTTGTATTACAGCCAAAAAGTGATAAATTTTACAGAATGCGAAGAGCAAAAATTTTAGCCACACTCGGACCCGCTTCAAACACATCTGAAATAATCGAACAACTGATCAATGCTGGAATGAATGCCGTGCGGATAAATATGTCGCACGGAACGCCGAATGAACACGCCGAAACAATAAAAATTGTGCGAAATGTTTCTGGAAAATTGGACAAACCGCTTTCTGTTTTGGTTGATTTGTCAGGACCGAAAATCCGCACGGGTTTATTGGAAAACGCCGCGCCCGTTGTGCTTGAAACCGATGCCGAATTTGTTATTACATCCCGCGATATCAGCGGAAATATGAATGAAGTTTCGACAAATTTTAAGGAACTGCCGAAACTCGTCGAAAAAGGCGCGAGAATTTTGCTCGACGACGGCGCGATTGAACTGAAGGTCAAAAAAGTTACAAAAACTGATGTTGTTACAATCGTCGTCAACGGCGGCATTTTGTCGGAACGCAAAGGCATCAATCTGCCGAATACGAAACTGCCGATTCCCTCTTTGACGAACAAAGACCGCGTAGATTTGGAATGGGCGATGACGCAGGACGTTGATTATATCGCGCTTTCGTTTGTCAGACGCGCCGAAGACTGCACTGAAGTTAAAGAAATCATCAAAAAGCTGAACAAACGCAAAATGGGCAGACCGCTGCTCGTCGCCAAAATCGAAAAGGCGGAAGCGATTGAAAATTTAGACGAAATTATCAAAGCAACCGACGGTTTGATGGTCGCGCGCGGCGATTTGGGCGTGGAAACAAGTCCCGAACTCGTGCCGGTTTATCAAAAACAAATCATCGAAAAGTCGGTTTTGAACGATAAATTTGTCATTACGGCGACGCAGATGCTTCAATCAATGGTTGACAATCCGCGCCCGACACGCGCTGAAGCGTCGGATGTTGCCAACGCGGTTTGGGACGGAACGGATGCCGTAATGCTGTCGGCGGAAACGGCAGCGGGCAAATATCCGGTCGAATCGGTGGCGACGATGAAACGGATTATTGATTCGGCGGAAACGGTCAAGACTTTGAAATTAAAGCGTCCGCTTAAATTCAGCGAAGAACCGACGGGCAGAACTTCGCAGGCACTTTGCAAAGCCGCCGCTATTTGCGCCCGCGAAATACTGACCGATAAAGTTGCGGTTTTTACCGAATCCGGCGTGATGGCGCGTCGTTTATCGAGCGTTCGGTCAGGTTTGCAAACTTTTGCATTGACTTCGACAAACGATGTCCGCAATCAATTGGCTTTAATTTGGGGCGTTGAACCGCTTTGCCATAAAAGTGCGGAAACCACCGAAGCAATGCTCAAAGACGGAGAAAAAACTTTGCTTGATGCGAAAGTCGTGGAAAAAGGAGAAACGCTGGTGATGATGGCTGGTCGCCTGTCCGGTCTCGGACTTTCAAGTTCGATTGTCGTCTGGACGGTCGGTGAAAATGTGCCGCGACGATAGAAAGTTCAAAGTTCAAAATTTGATTTTCTTCAACTTTGAACTTTTATTGCGTCGCCGCTTCCGCCAAATCTTTCAGCGCGTCGGACATTTTTGATAATTCTTCACGCTTTTCATCTAAATTATGCCGCCGTGCCAAATACAACGGGTCGTTATAAATAACAAAAACTTCGCTTTTTTCATTTTCGCAAACAAGAAATTTCTGCGGTAAATCAATGCCGACGGTTTGATTTTCATCAATCAAATGTGTACCCAGTTTCGGGTTCCCAAAAATTATTAACTTCGTCGGACGCAATTTCAAATCGGCTCCGGTGGCGTTTTCGGCATGGTCGAGTTCTGTAATAATCGTCAGCGCGTCCTTGTCTTCGATGGCTTTTTTCAAACGCGAATACGTTTCATTAAAATTGTTTCGGCTTTTCAAACTTATTAAACCGTTGTCATTTTTTATGGTTTCAACATTTTGGTGAACCGGATTGTTAGACATATTTTGATTAGTATTTTGTTTTGCACAAGCGGTTAAAAGCATTGCAACCGATAAAAAAGCGGCAGCATAAATTTTTTTCATTATAAATCCCTCTGCTGCATTCGTTGAAAAAAGTTCTAAATCCACACTTTGCAGCGAAAACAACATAACGCATATGTTATATTATTTGCTTGAAAAATCTAAAACTCTTCATATACTTTCGTAAAGTTTTACTTTCAAACAAAAAGCTCCGCAAAATTTTGCAGAGCTTTTTGTTTAATTAGTTTTTGATGACTAAACCGAAGCGGTTTTCGAGTCATCTTTTTTGCTGCGTTTTAGTCCACCGATTTGCACCAAATTTTCACCTTTGATTTCATTTTTCTCTAACACCATCTGCTGATAAAGTTTACGCATCATCTGCATCTCTTCAGCGGCGGTTTTCGGTCCATCCATATCCGGTTTGTTCGGGCGTTCCAAATCAATCGGATTCAATTTCAAACCGTGATCAGTGTTGTCGAGTTCGACTTCCTTACCGCGCGCGAAAATCTCGTGGCGACCGTTGTCTTTATACCACTGCGCGACCGTCGCGTTCTGGTGCATATGTTCGATGATGTTTCTCCAGCCGATTCCCGTGTTGTAAGCGCAGAAGGAAATTTCGCCTTCCTGCGTGCCGTAAGGAATGATGCACATTTCGGTGCGGCGGAAATCGTAATTGAACAAATCCTGAAACCACATTC
>JBDTSO010000386.1:0-3240 GCA_039931085.1 Acidobacteriota bacterium
AATTAACGAAAATTCCGGTTTGGATGCGTCCCGGAATCGGCGGATTAGTTACCGGAATTTTGATTCTGACGGCTTTATTATGGCTGAATTCAGGCGGCATTAACGGTTCGGGATACGACGTTCTCTCATCTGCACTGTCCGGCGAACTCGCTCTGAAAACTCTGCTCGCGCTTTGCATCATAAAATTGATTGCCACGGTTTTTTCATACAGTTCGGGCGGCGCGGGCGGAATTTTTGCACCTTCGCTTTTTATCGGCGCGATGCTCGGCGGCGCAGTCGGCTTTCTTTACATTAAAATAATGAATGAACCGACGGCGGAAATCGGCGCGTTTGCATTGGTTGGAATGGGATCGGTTTTTGCGGGAATCATTCGCGCTCCGATCACTTCGGTTTTGATAATTTTTGAAATGACGGGAAGTTACGGCTTGATTCTCCCGCTGATGCTCGCCAATATGACTGCTTACGGTTTGGCGCGAAAATATCGCCCGACTCCGATTTACGAAGCGTTGCTCGAACAAGACGGAATTTTTCTGCCGCACGATTCCAAACAGTTACAGCATTCGCTCGACTCTTTAAAGGTCAGCGAAGCGATGACGACCAATGTTTTTACGCTGTACGAAGAACTTTCCGTAGCGGAAGCTCTCGAACAAGTGAGAAATCTGGATTTCACAATTTATCCGGTTCTCAACGCGGCGGCGCAGTGCGTCGGAATGATCAGCGAAGTTCGGCTGCGGCGAACTATGGCGGAAAAAGGCGGCAAAGAGAAAATCGGAAAATTGGCGGACAAAAACTTTAATGTTACGCCGAACAAACGAATTCGTTCAGCGATTACACGAATGAACAACGCCGAAGTTCGGCAATTAGCCGTCATTTCGCCGGAAACTCAAAAATTTCTCGGTATAATCACGATGACCGACATCGTTCGCGCCGAAGCCGAATCAATTCCCGCAGATCAAGGTCTTTCCACAACCGTAACGCCCGGATTTAATGAAACAAAAATTGGCATCTCGCGCTCTACCGAAATATAATCGAGTTGAAAAACTATGAAACAAACAGTCAAAGAAATAAAAGATTTGATAACTATGCCGGTTTTGTGGTTTTTGATCTCGCTTATTTTTGTGAATATCGCCGGCGCACAGGACGCGGACGATAAAGAAACTCTCAAAATTGACACACTTTTGGTAAATATTCCGGTCATTGTCAATGACAAAGACGGGCGCAATGTTGCCGGTTTGAAAAAGGAGAATTTTACTGTTTTTCAGGACGGGAAAAAACAGGAAATCGAATTTTTTGCCGATGAAGACGCACCGATGAATGTGGCGATTCTGGTTGATTCGAGTTACAGCACCAACAAAATACTTGGCGATATTAAAGAGACTGCACAGGAGTTTATAAAAATTTTTCGCGCCGAAGACAAAGGAATGATTGCAAGTTTTGATTATAAATTAAAAATTTTGAGCGAATTTTCTTCCGACCAAAACAAATTGACCAAAGCGATCAATAAAATCAGCATTGCAAAAAAATCAGGTTCGGCAATGCAGGACGCGATGTTTCAGGTTATCACGCAGCAATTTGCCGATATAAAAGGCAGAAAAGCGATCATCGTTCTAACGGACGGCGCAGTCGGCGGCGGCATCGTTTCAAATCAAAATCTTTTGGACACATTAATTGAATCAGATACGCTGGTTTATCCGATAATATTCAAATCGGGCGAAGATTTGAGTCTGTATTTTCGACCTTCAAAAACGGTTACGATGGTTGACGGCGAAAAAATTGACGGCGGCGTATTGTTCAAACAAATCGAAGACGCAAACAACCGGGCGATAAATTTTACGAAAACATTAGGAGATTTGACGGGAGGGAAGTTTTTCGCCGCCGATTCGACTGATTTAAAGCAGACCTTTCAAAAAATTGCCGAGGAACTGAAAAAACAATATCTCGTCGGCTTTTATCCGCAAAATTTAGATGACGGAAAACCGCATAAAATCGAGGTAAAAATAAATCTGGAAGACGTTACGGTCAGGACGAAAAAGGTCGTTAAAATGTCATCGTTCAAATAAACTGATATGGCGGAGATTCGGATCAATCCAGTTTCGCAATATTTTAAGGGTCTATGGTAGCAAAGCACTTTTGAAAGTTAGTTAAACTCTTCCATCCCAAAGATTTGTTTTGACAAAAAGCGTTTCCGAATTTTGAACTTAATTTAATTAATCAGTAATTTTTCTTGATGCCTATTTTTGTTGAATAAAAACAAAAATCTTCGATAAGAAAATACGTTTCTGGTTAGCTTAACTACCATAGACCCTATTTTAATAACATTAATACGCTATGAAACGAACTATCAAAGCCCCGACCGGAACAACATTAACCTGTAAAAATTGGCTTTCCGAAGCCGCCTATCGAATGATTCAAAACAATTTGGATGCGGAAGTTGCGTTCGATCCCGACAATCTTATTGTTTACGGCGGACGCGGAAAAGCAGCCAGAAATTGGGAATCGTTTGACGCGATTTTGGAATCTCTCAAAAATCTCGAAGCGGATGAAACTTTGCTTGTGCAATCGGGTAAACCCGTTGCGGTGTTCAAATCGCACACGGACGCGCCGAAGGTTTTGATTGCGAATACGAACATCGTGCCGCATTGGGCGACGCAGGAACAGTTCGATAAATACGAGCAAGCAGGTTTGATGATGTATGGACAGATGACCGCCGGAAGTTGGATTTACATTGGTACGCAAGGGATTTTGCAAGGCACTTATGAAACTTTCGGAAGTCTGGCGCGGCAAAATAATTGGGGAACTCTCGCGGGAAAATTTGTTTTGACGGCAGGTTTAGGCGAAATGGGCGGAGCGCAGGCGCAGGCGATAACTTTTAACGGCGGTGTCGGTTTGCTTGTTGAGGTGGACAAATGGCGGATTGATAGAAGATTGCAGTTAAAGCAAATTGATCTGGCAACCGAAAGTTTGGACGAAGCGTTGGAAATGGTTAAAGGATTTACCGGCAAAAATGAAGCGAAATCTATCGCACTTTTGGGAAATGCGGCTGATATTCTTTGGCAGATTTTAGAAAAGGGAATACTTCCCGATGTCGTTACCGATCAAACTTCGGCACACGATGTTCTTTTCGGTTATATTCCGCAGGGTTTATCAATCGAAGAGGCGAATGAACTCCGTAAATCAAACCAAATCGAATACGAAAAACGCGCGATGGATTCGATGGCGCGGCACGTTGAAGCAATGCTC
>JBDTSO010000387.1:0-3236 GCA_039931085.1 Acidobacteriota bacterium
AAGGCGAAAAACGGAATTAAAACAATTCATTATTCATCCTTAAACTTACGCCTGAACTTTATAAAATTTTATGGAACAAGTTGAACTTAAATTTGAAGGTGAAGAAAATAGAAGCGGATTGGTTGCCGTCGGCAGTTATTTGTTTGACGCGGCGCGACGTTTGGGCATTGAAGTTAAAGACGAATGCGGTCGGCACGGCGAATGTGATTCGTGCGCTTTGAAAATTACGCAGGGAGCGGAACTTTTATCAACTCCGACAGCGGCGGAAAACACGCAGTTAGGCGAACAAAGAATCAAAGACGGAGAACGACTTTCATGCCAGACAAAGCTGGAAAAAGTAGGAGAAATTACAATAATGATTACGCAAAAAAACGAGGAAAATAAACCTGAAACGGAAGAAGAAAAAATCAATGAATTTCGCAAGGAATTTGAAGATTTGCCATTAGAGAAAAAAATCGCTTCCTTAGTCGAACTCGAAGTCATCGCATTGAGGGACACATTTTCGCTTGTTCTTAATTCGCCTTATTTGGTCGCCGGTAAAATTATGGACGTGATGGCGGAATTCGGTATGAAAATTGAAAACGAAGACAGAAAAGCCAAACGACCTGAAGAACATAAAGAAAAAGAAAACGGCGCGTCTGCCAAAAAATCGTCCGAAGAAGCAGAAAGCAAAACGAAAAGTGAAGACAAGAAAAAAACGGCTAAAAAGACAACCGCGAAAAAAGTGTCGGATGAAAAAGCCGATGATAAAGATTCGGTAGTAGATGCGGTTTGAAAACAAACTTTTTTGTCAGCGCGGATCGTTTTCTGAAATCAGGATAAATTTTTAGACGGGCAAATAAAGAAAATAGACCTCCTTTAATGACTTGGGAATAGACATTTTCGCACTCAGATATATATAACGTGAGCGATAAACTTCAAAAAAAAGCCAATGAATCGCTGAAAGAAAACACGCAGTATGTGTTGGCTTTCGGTTTGATTGCGACGATGCTTCTGGTCGCCGGATTTCCGATGTTTGTAATATTCTTCTTCGGCATATTTGCCTATTTTTTGTGGAAAACTTTTTCACAGCCTTCGCGTAACGACACGCGCGAGATTTTCGAGTTTTATCTGGCAGCAAATGAAGTTTTGCGAGATGACGAGCGAAATTGGTTCGGCTTTGAAATTCACGATGTCATCGGGCGCGGCGAACGGATTCTGCAAATGGTCAATGGCGCACCGCCGCTCGTTTATTTTACGTTGGGAGCGTTGTATAATCAGGTCGGCGATCACAAATCCGCCGTCAATCATCTTTCGTATATCATCGAAAACGAAAACGCCGTCGAATCAACTTATGTTTATCCGACACCGGAACTGAGAAATTACGTCAAAGTTCTGCGAAAAATCGAGAGCGAACCCGCCGAAGCACCGAAAACTTCCGCCGCTATCCGCGCACTCGAACGGGCGCGTCGCAATCGCGGCAAGTTTCTGCTTGAAAACAGCCGTGTCGAATTAAAAGAACTCAACCGGAAAAAACACCAAGCCGCGCTCGAACAGAAAAAGCAAAAGGAAATTGCCGAACAAAACGGCAACAGCGTTACTTTGCAAAATAATTCCGACGAACCGGCGGAACAAAATGTCCGAACCGTTAAATCGTTTATGGATGCAAATAATTCTAATGCCCAAAATGCAGAAAATATAAACGGCAAAGAAAAGCGCAAAAAATCTAAAGAAGAACTCTTTGCCAACCGAAAACCAATATCCGAAGTTCTCCACGACATTTATGACCGGAAATAATGGTAAATGGTAAATGAAAAAGATTTTTTGTATTTTCCATTTACCATTAAAAAATATGCTTTCTGCTGAAATTATCGCCATCGGTTCGGAGCTTTTAACTCCAACAAAATCAGATACGAACAGTCTTTGGCTGACTGAAAAACTTAACGAAATCGGGATTGAGGTTAAACTTAAAACGATTGTCGGCGACGATGAACTGCGGCTTGAGGAAACGATCAAAGACGCGCTCAAGCGTTCTGATGTCGTTATTTCAACGGGCGGTTTGGGTCCGACGGAAGACGACATTACGCGCAAAGTTGCGGCACTCGCCGTCGGGCGCGAACTCGTTTTTAAGCAGGGACTTGCAGACGATTTGGTCGAAAGATTTCGCCGCTGGTCGCGTGAAATGCCCGAAATCAACAAAAGGCAGGCTTTTATTATCGAAGGCGCAAAAGTTTTGCCAAATCCTAACGGCTCGGCAGTCGGAATGTCGGTTGAAATCGAAGACAAAATCTTTGTCATTTTGCCGGGTCCGCCGCGCGAATTGAAACCGATGTTTGAAAATTACGTTTTGCCGAAAATGCGCGAAAAGGCGGGCGAAATTTTTGTCAAACGCAAAGTTTTGCGCGTTACCGGAATGGGCGAATCGGCGGCTGACGAATTGATTGCGCCGATTTACACTGAGTATAAAAACCCGCAAACTTCGACGCTTTTTAATAAAAGCGAACTCGAAATTCATTTGACCGCGCAATGCCGCACTGAAGCCGAAGCCGATTCATTAAACGAAGAATTGGCGGCGAAAATTATCGAAAAACTCGGTGTTGCGGTTTTTTCGACCAACGGCGAAACAATGGAAGAAGTTGTCGGAAAACTTTTGTCCGAACAAGGCAAAACCATCGCCGTCGCGGAAAGCTGCACTGGCGGATTGATTGGCGAAAGATTAACCGATGTAGCCGGTTCTTCGGCTTATTTTATTGAAGGTGCGGTTACTTATTCAAACGAATCAAAAATCAAAACTCTGAATGTTTCGCCGCAATTGATCGAAAAACACGGTGCGGTCAGTGCGGAAGTTTGCGAAGCAATGGCGAAAGGAATGCGAGAAAAAGCACAGACCGATTATGCGATTTCAGTAACCGGAATCGCCGGACCAAGCGGCGGCAGCGAGGAAAAACCCGTCGGCTTGGTTTTTGTCGGTTTCGCCGATGAAAACGAAGTAAAATCTATAAAAATAACTCTGCCCGGCGACCGCTACTTAATTCGCTGGCGTTCCAGCCAGTTTGCTCTTGATTTACTGCGAAGAAAATTGAGTAAAAAACTATCGGAGATAGCAAATGCAAAATGAAATTTTAAGCCAATTAAAAATTCCGGCAATCGGATTGATTATCACGGGAATTTTAAATCTTCTCTGGGGAATTCTGTCGGTTGTTTCAAATATTTATCTATTTATTACAAAGCAAAGCCATTTTGCCAATCCTTTGCAA
>JBDTSO010000388.1:0-3201 GCA_039931085.1 Acidobacteriota bacterium
GTAATGCCGTTTAACGAATTGCAGCGGCGTATCGGGCGCAAAACCGTCGGGAAAAAGCTGCTCGCCGAGGTGCCGGTCATTTTGCAGTGTTACGATTTGCTCGAATATGAAAGCAAAGATATTCGTTCGTTTGAGTTTCGCACCCGGCGCGAATTTCTCGAACAAACCGCGCGTAGTTTAGACGAAGAAACGCGCCGAGTTTTTCGTTTAACGGAAGCGGTCGAAGCGGGAAGTTGGGCGCAATTGGCGGAAATCCGCGAAACTTCACGCTCGTTAAAAGTCGAAGGTTTAATGCTCAAACAACTCGATTCGCCATATCGCACGGGCAGACATCGCGGCGATTGGTGGAAATGGAAAATTGATCCGTTCACGATTGACGCGGTTCTGCTCTACGCCCAAAAAGGCACGGGCAAACGCGCTAACTTGTTTACCGACTATACTTTCGCCGTCTGGTCAAACGGGGAACTCGTTCCGTTCGCAAAGGCGTATTCCGGCTTGACCGATGCGGAAATTCGCCGCGTTGATAATTTCGTGCGAAGAAATACAAAAGAAACTTTCGGTCCGGTTCGCAGTGTTACGCCGAAATTAGTTTTTGAATTAGCCTTTGAAGCGATTCAAAAATCCACGCGCCACAAATCCGGCGTTGCCGTCCGTTTTCCGCGAATTTTGCGCTGGCGCGAAGACAAACCGATTGAAGAAGCGAATTCCTTGGAAATGATTCACGCACTTTTGGACGAATATGAAAACAACGGTAAATAAATGAATAGAAACGAAGCAAAAAATTCTATTATCGTTGAGAATCTTTACCCGCACTTGAAAATCACGAAGGAAAAGTTTCCGCGTCTGCTCGTTACGCGCAAAATTCTGAGTAAAAAAGACGATTGTTTTGGCGCATTTCTGCCCGAAACCGGTGTGCGGATTTGGCTCGGACTTTTGAATAAAATCTTTCGTCTGCGAAGCTGTGAGATTAAAATTGACGGCGAATTTCCGCAGCCGTGCCGGATGTTTTATGAAAAAAGATGCGTCGCGCCGTGCGTCGCAGAGATTTGTTCTAGAGAAGAATACGCTGAATATGTCGCGGCTTTGCGTCTATTTCTAAGCGGCGACGAACAAAAATATACTGAATTTTTGGAAAACAAAATCGGCGAACTCGCGGAAAATCTGGAATACGAAAAAGCGGCGAAATGGCGCGACGTTTTGGTAAATTCGCAAAAACTTTTCGCTGATAAAAAAATGCGTCTGTGGCTCAATGACGCGGTTGATAGTTTTGAAATTGAAGAAACCAGCGAATATTTTATCGTTTATCTGGTGACAACGCGCGGCAGAAAGTTTTTGGGCGGCAAAGAATTCGTTTTTCCAAAACAAAATTTGACGGCGGAAATTGTTTTAGGTGAAATTATCAAACAGTTTTATAAGTTTCACGCGCCGAAGGAAATTCGTCTGACGTGCGATTTTCCGGCGCGGAAATCGCTGCAAAAGTTTCTGAGCGAAAAATTCGCGCGTCCGGTTAAAATTTCAATCGTCAAAGACGGCTTGAACATCACGACGAAACGTAAAATAAAACAGACGAAATTTGAATCGGAATTTGAAAAAATCGGCGAGCCGAAATCAACCGGCGAAATAAAAACCGAACTGCAAAAGATTTTTAAATTAAAGAAAAAACCCGCGAAAATCGAGGTTTTCGATGTCGCGCATATTTCGGGTCAGGATTTCGTCGCGGCAAGCGTCGTTTGGAAAAACGGCAAAATCGTGCCGGAAGATTTTCGTATTTATATTTCCGACGGTCAAACCGAACTCGACACGATGGCAAATTCGGTTGCGGAAAGATTGGCAAATAAACCTTTTCCCAATTTGCTTTTGATTGACGGCGGAATTTCGCAGCTTCGGGCAGTCAAAACTGTTTTGAAAAATCTGAAAATCAAAAACGTCGTGCTGATTTCGGCTGTCAAACCACCAAATAAACATAGTGAGCTGTCACATTTTTTAACTTCAGACGAACAAAGAATCGAATTCATCGCGGGCAATCAAACTTATGAAACTTTGCGCCAATTGCGCGACGAAGCGCATAATGCCGCCAACGGAGCGCACCGACAGCAGCGCGATAACAAGCATTTATTTGAATTCGAGAAAATATTTCGCGGTTTTGACGATGCTGATCGAAAAAAGATTTTGAGAAAATCGGGTTCGGTCAACAAGTTGATTGAAACCGACGCAAAAGTTTTCGTTGATTTAATCGGTGCGGAAAAAGCCGCAAAATTGCAGCAAAACTTAAACGACATTTCGCAGAACGAAAATGCGCTGACAATTCCGTATGTGCCGATCAGATTTGACGAAATCGGCGGCGCGGCTGAAGATTTGATTCCTATTTTGCCGAGATAATTTTTTAAACTCAAGTCCAGTAATTGCGGTCGAGCGAACGATAACCGATGGCTTCGCTGATGTGATTCGGTTGAATATTTTCGCTTTCTTCCAGATCGGCGACGGTGCGCGAAACCTTTAAAATTCTATCGTGAGCGCGGGCGGAAAGTCCTTGCCGAAGCATGGCGCGTTCGAGCAGATTTTCGCTGTCGGCATCGAGCGCACAAAATTTGCGGATTTGCGTCGGCGACATCGCCGAATTTGAAAAAATTCCATCGCCGGAAAATCTCTTTAATTGAATCTCACGCGCCTTTATTACGCGCTTCCGAACTGTTTCGGAACTGTCGCCGGTTGGCACGCCTTTGCCGCGTAACTCTTTAAAATTAACGGCGGGAACGTCTATGTGAATGTCAATTCTATCAAGCAAAGGTCCCGAAATTTTGCCGACGTAACGCTGAATTTGCATCGGCGAACATCTGCATTCGCGCTGCGAACCGTAATAGCCGCACGGACACGGATTCATCGAAGCGACCATCGTAAAATTCGCTGGGAAAGTCAAAGACATCGCCGCGCGTGAAATTGTAACTTCTTTGTCTTCCATCGGTTGCCGCAAAACTTCTAAAACGCCGCGATCAAATTCCGGCAGTTCATCAAGAAACAAAACGCCCAAATGCGCCAAGGACACTTCGCCCGGTTTCGGAATTGAGCCGCCGCCGATCAAACCGGCTTGCGAAACCGTATGATGCGGCGATTTGAACGGTCTGTTCGTCACCAAACCGGATTTGCCGGTCAAACCCGCGACCGAGTGAATTTTTGTAATTTCCAACGCTTCTTCAAATTCGA
>JBDTSO010000389.1:0-3196 GCA_039931085.1 Acidobacteriota bacterium
CAATTATTTCCTGTTTAAAATCCGCACCGCCCGTCATTCCGAAATGCGCCGCCGCAAATACAATTTTTTCCGGCGAGATCAAACCGGCGTTTTTTAGAGCTTCGCCGACGCTCGCTAAAACGGCGTTTCGCAGGCGTTCGCGCCCGCTGGGATGCTCGGCGTGATTGGACGCGCCGCCGAAACCGCGTCCCAAGATTTTGCCATTTTCATCGGCGATGACTGCTTCCGTGTGGCTCTGCCCGCCGTCAACACCAAGGAAGATTTTGGATTTTGGATTTTGGATTTTGGATTGGCTCACTTATTTTACTGCTGTTCCGCGCTCTTGCCGATTAACTTTTCGGCGAAGTCGGCGGCGAAACATTCTTCTTCCTTTTTATCAAAATCAAACTCCGCCGCAAAAAAATGCCCGAGTTCGTGCGCGACAATTTTTTTTTCGAGCGCGTCCGCATTCTTTTCGTTTTCGAGTGCGCGGCGATTGACAAAAATTGTTTTGGTTTTCGGCTCGTATTCGCCGATTGTAGCCGGATGCCAGCCTTCATAAACAATTTTCAAACCCGCGCATTCGGCGATGGCAAAAACGTCGCTTGTCCCGAATTTTTCGATGATTTTTCCGGTTGTTTCCGCAGCTTTTCGATACATCATTAATTTTAATTTGCTCTGAATTACCTCGCAAAACGGTGCGGGTCTCCTTCTTCCAAATTCAAACCGCGGCGCCATTCCAGTTCAACGCCGCGCTTTTCGAACGAGCGTTGAAATTCTTTCAAAGTCCGGCGATCACTTCTCGTTTGTCGCGGAGTCGTATTGTTTTCCAGACAAAATGCTGCTAGTGCGCCCGCCGCTTCGCCGATATTCCACTCAACCGGATGCAGCCGATAACAGCCGTTCGTGATGTGCGTCGTGCCGATGTTTTTGCACGCGGCGATGAGATTTTCCGTTTCTCGCGGAATCAGAGCACCCAGCGGAATCTGAAACGGCAAGGCTTCCACATCCACATAATTATCGCCGCCGACCGACGGATGCAAGTCAATTCGATAATAACCGATGCCGACCGAATCATCGAAAAATCGAGCAAATTTTTCGCCCTTTCTGCAATCGGCGGCGACGTGCTGCTCTAAAATCGTAAATTCGGCTTTGATTCTCCTCGATTCGCGTATATACGGCATTTTCGCCAAACCGTCAGCCGTTCCGACCGTTTCTTTTTGCAATTTCAAACCTGCAAAACCGGCTTCGGTTTGCAGCCAATATAAAAACGACAAACTGAGTTGTTTCGCTTCTTTGATCAAGTTTTGCTTTTGCTTGTAAGTTTCGACATTCGATAAATCCTTCAAAAAATAATCAATCTGCGGATAATTAACGAGCGTAATGTCGCTGTCGAACGAATTTTCGATAAAATTTTTACGATGTAAAATGCGCCGATAAGTCCAAAGTCCGGCGAAGGCTTTGTTTTCTTCGCGGTGCGGCGCGAAATTATATTTAACCGGCTGCATCGTGCGCGGATTGATGCCGGATAAACTCAAAAGTTTTCCGCTCCAAGCGGGCGATAAATCCGGCACGAAATCGCGCCAGAAATCGTAATTTTCCGGTTTTTCAATCGTGTGATTTTCATCTTCATAAAATTCCAGCGCGAAACACATCGAAAAGGCTTGCGAATTATGCGGCTCGGCATTGTCCTTCGCGTTCGGCTCGCCCGTTTCCGCTTTTGCTTCCGCGCCCGTCACAAATGCGGTT
Source organism: Acidobacteriota bacterium (assembly GCA_039931085.1). Taxonomy (GTDB): domain Bacteria; phylum Acidobacteriota; class Blastocatellia; order Pyrinomonadales; family Pyrinomonadaceae. The sequence goes on from JBDTSO010000389.1 coordinate 1,729, forward strand.
TTCGTCAAAGGCAAAACCTCGCCCAGTTCGGTTGCGTCTATAAAATAATCGGCGGAAATCGTCAACTCCTCGCCGTTTTTCAAATTTATGAGCGAAACGTGATAAATCGTTTTTTTTTCCGCGTCCGCCGCAACCGGAAAATGTTCGGTCAAAATTCGCAAATTTCCTTTTTCGACAAATTCCGCAAGCATTGCTTCTAAAACTTTCAAATAAACACGCGGCTCGGCGCATAGAGGCGAAACCCAGCCGTCGCCCGGATTCAAAATCGGATTATTTTTCGCCTTTTCGGTGAGCGGATAATTTTCTTTGTAAAAACGGATCACGGCGTTTCTAAAATTTCGATAACTGCGCGTGCAGCCGAAATCTTCGATCCAGCCGTGTTCGTCGGGCGGTGTCGCCTGCGAAGTAAGTTGTCCGCCGATCCAGTCGGATTCTTCGGTTAAAATCACATCGCAGCCACTCGCACACGCCGCTAGTGCCGCCGCGCAGCCGCCGACTCCGCCGCCGATAATCAGAATGTCCGTTTTTAGTTCTTTCACCTTTGTTTAATTCGTCCGCACCGCAGCGACGATGATCAATTTTTCGTCCGGCGGCATATTTTCGATTTCCGTTTTCGCCAACGCGACGACTTGTTCGAGTTCCGCCAGACCGGAAAGATTGATGATGCGCGCGCCAACCAGAATGTGGATGTCCGGCAGAGATCGTCCGGCATCGCCGAAATCGGTTAATTTATTGATAATTTGTTCGAGTTCGCGTGAAACATTTTCTGCCCGCGCCGAATAAATTTCTGCGTCGTTTCTCTGCAAACGAACAACTCCCGTTTTGTCCACAACACGCGTCATTTGCCGCGCATTTTCAAATAAACCAAAAAATGATTTTGTCTTGATCTCTGATGTGAAAACATATAATCCAACCGTTTCCGCCGTCAATTTTACCGCCGATTCGTTCGTTTTCATCGAACGTGCCGCAACGTTCAGGCAGCCTTCAAAATCCGCAATTGTTTCGCCATCATCTTTTTTGATTTCGGTCGTGCCGAAGGCGACGGCGCGGACGAGATTGCGTTTCGGGTCAACTTCGATTTGCACTTCGACCGATGCGGGCAACGCACCGATTTTTACCACGGCATCGGCGGCTTCGCGGCGAATTTGCAGAATTTGTTCCGGTGTGGGATCAACAATATTGCGTTCGACGACATCACGAACCATCGCCAAAGCCACGCCGATTGTCGAAATAACTTCGGCTTTGCGGGCTAAACGGGCGGGCAGGTTCATCATTTTTCCTGTGAATGGAATGAGCGATGCCGCGCCGCCGCCGCCGCCGACTAATTCAACCGTTTGGCGGTCGAGATTGTATTCGGCGATCAGCGCATCAATTTGTTTTTGTACTTTCCGGCAGGCGATTTCCAGAACTTTTCGGGCAGTTTCTTCGATTGACAATCCGAGTCTTTCCGCCAAAGGCTTAAAAGCGA
>JBDTSO010000390.1:0-3188 GCA_039931085.1 Acidobacteriota bacterium
CGTTCATCACGACGACGATTGATTTATCTTCCGAATAAACCGGCTGTTCGCCCGTGTGCAGATCAATAATCGAAAGTCGCCGCATTCCGAGCCCAACTTCATTTTCAAGCCACAAACCTTCCGAATCCGGTCCGCGATGTTTCATCCGTTCACACATCGAATGCAAAACGGCTTCACCGTTTTCTGGAGTTTTTTGAGAATCTAAATTTGCCCAACCTGCTATTCCGCACATTTTATTTTTAATAAATGAAGATAATGATTTGTTTGTCAGTCAAATTTTAGATGGCTTAGATTGTATGAGCAAGTTCAAGCGATGATTTTTATGAGTTTCTTCAATGCTATTTTGTGGTGTTTTCAAACACATACGAATAAACCGAAAATCTTCCCTGCTCGTCAGATTCGTAACGCTCGAAACGCATTCCCGCTTTTTCCAAGACGTGAATCGAAGACGCATGAACATCGTCAACCGTTGCAAAAACTTGACTTAAATTTAATTCTTCAAAGGCATATTTTATCAACAGCCGCGCAATTTCCGTCGCGTAACCTTTGCCCCATTCGTTTCGGCATAGAAAATAAACAAATTCCCAATCTTCCCTTTTCGTCGGGCGCGGATAAATTCCGGCGTGTCCTACGTAGCGCAAATCCGATTTATCAGAAACCGCCCAGATTAAAAAGTTTTGCGGATAAAGTTTTTCAAACAATTTGCGCCAAAATGCTTCGGCTTGTTCGGTTGTCATCACGCCGTCGCCGACAAATTTCATCACCGCCGCGTCGGTAAAAAGAGTTAGAAAATCACCTTTGTTCTCTTCGGCGTAAATGTTCAGCAATAATCTTTCGGTTTCTAATTTTTTCATAAAAAAAAAAGCCGACGTTTTTTCAAATAAAAACGTCGGCAAATTAATAATGAAGGATCATTATTGAACAATCGTAAATTTAGCGGTCGGTTCGAGCGTTTGGATTTTACCTTCGCTGTTTGGAATACGGTCACGAATTTTGATTTTTAATTCGTAATCACCAACCGGCATTTTATCGGTCGGAAGAAGTCTGGCAAGCGTCAAACGCTGTCCCGCATCGCTCAAACCTTCCCAGTTTTCCTTCTGACTCAAAACTTCTTTGCCGCCTTTCATCAAAACATAATCAACATCCACCGCCGGACGAAGCGTTGTTTGATCAATTCCGGCGTTATAAACTTGCAGATAAACGCCGACATCCTGACCTTTTTTGTAAGTAGCGGCGAGATTCGGGATGACTTTCGCCGTGCCGATGACGAAACTTCCGCCGATGTCGCGTTCGGTCGTGCCGCGAAGTGTCGAAGCCAAAATCAGAGTCGAAGTTGAAAGTTTGGCATCATCATATTTCGGAACTGTAAAACCGAGCCGTTGAACGCCGCGATTGCCGGAAACAACATCGCGGACGACGACATCAACTTTATAAGTTCCGGGCGTTAAAGCAATCGCTTTTTGATAAACGGATTTTCTGTCTTTGGCTTCGGCGAGTTCTTCGGTGGTCGCTGAAGTTGTCGCCGAATCTTCAAAAATTCCTGAACGCTTGCCGGAAACCGCCGTTATTCGCCCGAAAATATTCATTCGCGCCGTCGGGAATCCGCCGACATTTTCAAAAACGAGTTCTTTGTTACTGGCTTGAACGGTAAAAGTCGTAATCACGCGGTCATCCGATTGGCGGAAAAAGTCAACGCGCATATCGAAATCAAGAGGATTGTTGTCAATCACACCGGAATCACCGCCGGCAATGTCCTGCAAATCGCTGAATTTTACCTGCGGCGGACGGCTTAAGTTGCTGATTATCTCCAATTTACGGAACGGATTATCCTGTTCGCGCCCGTAATAAGTTTGTCCCGCGCCCAATTGACGGTCGCCTTTACTGTTGATTCCGAGTTGTTCGGCGGTTGTCAAACCTCCGCCCGGCACGTTGGCGAGAGCATCTTTTTCATACGCATTTCTCGCAATTCGATATTCGCCCGTGCCGGTCGGGTCAACAAATTCGATTTCGATTCCGTCGCCGACATTATCGAGATGCCGATAAAACCACGTTTCAAACGGATAAGTCGTCGTCGAACCGCCGCCTTCGTAACTCGGACGGTCGTATGAGCCGCCCGTCGGATGCGATTCCACGCCGTCGGGCTTGCCCCACGCGATATAAATGCGTCCGCGGTCGGTTTTCCAACCCGGAATTCCCGAAGCGTAATGCTCATTGGCATACGCGATGCGCTCGTAATATTCTTCACGAAATTCGTTTTCTTCCGTGTCTGGATTCGGATCGCGTCTGCGCCAGAAATTTTCGATAAAATTTTCGCGCTCTTCGTCGGTTTTCAACGCTTTGTAAGCCTTTTTTTCCTCATCCGTAATCAGATAAGGCACGTCTTTATTAATCCAATCCTGATATATTCGATTATTTTCCTTCGTTTGATTTCGCGCTTTTTTAGAAATATCCTGACTCGGCTGTTCCTGAGCAAAGCCGATTGAAACGCACGCGGTCAAAATCGAAGCCGCCAGCACAGCATTACGAATTATTTTTTTCTTAGACATAACGGTAAAAACTCCTATACGTTTATCGCCGGTAAAATTATATTTTCCGATTTTTCCTGATAAATTTTTCTTTATAGATTTTAGATAGAATTCCTTATTTGTTCAAGATGCCGTTTGTTATTTGAAAGGTTGCCTTATTGAATTTCAGATGGGAGAGCAGGCATCCCTGTTTGCTCACACTTTCTCAAAATTCTCGAATAGTTTCAATCTCTTTTTCAATTGAGCAAGCAGTGATGCCTGATCTCCCGTAGTTTTCGTTATTTATGAAAAATCTGTAATATAAATTTTGCAGATGAAACCTTTTAATATTAGAAATATAGAAATCAATCCGCCGCTTGTGCTTTCGCCGATGGCGGGCGTAACGGATTATTCTTTTCGCCGTTTAATAAAAAATTGCGGCGGTGTCGGTCTTACAGTGTCCGAATTTATTTCGGTTGAGGGCTTGACCAGACATAATCCGAAAGCGAAACGGCAGATGCGTTTCGACGAATCGGAACGACCGTTTGCCGTGCAGATTTTCGGCGGCGAAGTTTCAAGAATGGCTTTGGGCGCGGAAATGGCGGAAGAAATCGGTGCGGATATTTTGGATGTCAATTGCGGTTGCCCGGCACCGAAAGTTGTCAAAAAAGGCGGCGGTTCGGG
>JBDTSO010000391.1:0-3172 GCA_039931085.1 Acidobacteriota bacterium
TCGTGTTCCGATTTACAAGCGACCGTGCAGGCGTGGCAGCCGATACATTTGCGGTTGTCTATGATGAAACCAAAATTCATAATTTTTTTTATTCGCGGGCAAATAATTCTATTTTACAGGTAAATGTTCATTCAAATAGCGCGTTAACAACGAAAATAAATGGCGCGTTGTGTTTTCGCCTTCGAAAATGCCGTGCGTTCGGTTTGGATAAGCCATCATTGTGAATTGTTTATTTTCCTTAATCATTTCATTTATCAATGTTTCCGTTCCCTGATAATGAACATTATCGTCGCCCGTGCCATGAACAATCAGCAAATCGCCTTTTAAGTGTTTGGCAAAAGTGATGGGCGAACCTTGTTTGTAATCTTCGGCGTTTTCGTCGGGAAGTCCCATATAGCGTTCTTGATAAATCGTGTCGTAAAAACGCATATTCGGAACGGGCGCAACCGACATTCCCATTTTATAAACGTCAGGATAACGAAACATCGCGTTCAATGTCGAAGAACCGCCTCCGCTCCAACCCCAGATTCCGACTCGTTTTGCTTCAATAAAAGGCATTTTGGCAATCATCGCTTTGACGGCGTTTGCCTGATCTTGCGAAGAAATTACGCCGATTTTTCGATAGACGCTTTTCCGCCAATTTCGTCCTTTTGGAGCGGGCGTTCCGCGATTGTCAACGCTGGCAACGATATAACCTTGCTGCGTCAACATCGTGAACCACAAATATCTTGAACCACCCCACGAATCCATAACCGTCTGTCCCGCGGGTTCGCCATAAACATAATACAAAATCGGATATTTTTTGCTCGGATCAAAATCCGGCGGTTTCATCATCCAACCGTCAAGCGTTACGCCTTCGCCGATGTCAATTTTGAAAAATTCCTGCGCTCCTTTTTTAAGCCGATCAACTTTCGCCTGCAATTCGACGTTATCAACAATCGTCCGCAACACTTTTTTATTGGCAACGTCAACAAATTCATAGTTTGGAACTTTCCCAAAAGCTGAATAAGTGTGCATTGCCCAACGGCTGTTCGGCGAAATGTTGTAAGAATTCCAGCCTTTTTGTGTTTCGGGCGTAACTTTTTCAATCTTTCCGCCGCCGTCGAGTTTCGTGCGGAAAAGATAACGCTGAGTCGCATTTTCGGGCGATGCGATGTAATAAAGCCAACCGTTTTGTTCGTCAACCGCATCAATGTCTTCCACATCAAAATTGCCGACTGTGATGAGTTTAAGATTTGTCCCGTCACGCGAAACTCGATAAACGTGCCGCCAGCCGTCACGCTCACTTTCCCAAAGAAAACTTTTTCCATTGTCGAGCCAAGTCATTTTCGGCATATCAACATCAACCCAAGCATCATCTTTTTCGGTCAAGACAGTTCGCACATTTCCCGTTTTGGCATCGGCAAACATTACTCGATTCGTATTTTGCAGACGATTGAGACATTGCAGAACGAGTTCATCGGAATTGTTCGCCCAATCCATCATTGCAACATAATTATTTCGCAAATCGCCCGGCGTTTTCATCCATTTCGTTTCGCCGCCGCCCGAATTTATCACACCGACGCGCACCGCCGCATTGGTCGTTCCGGCTTTCGGATACGGAATATAAGTCAGTGTCGGATAAAGTTCTTCGGTGTCATTGATTAAAATAAAATCCTTAATCCCGCTCGCATCAAATTGCCAAAAAGCAATGGATTTGCTGTCAGGACTCCAACGCCAACAATCTCGAAGCCCAAGTTCTTCTTCATTAACCCAATCGGAAGTGCCGTTTATCAAAGTTTTCGAGCCGTCAGAAGTTAATTGAATGATTTTGCCGTCCGCCGGATTTTCGACATACAGATTATTTTCCCGAACATATCCGACCTTTTTTCCGTCAGGCGAAAACTTAGCAAACATCAATGTCGAAGGCTTCGCATCGCCGCCGAGTTTTTTTAATTTCCCGCTCGCCAAATCCAAAACCCAATAATCGCCGCGTGTATTCAAACGCCAAACCTTCTTTGAATTGGTATAAATCAACATCTGCCGGTTGTCCGCCGACCATTCGTAAGCGTCTATTATCAAAGACGCGGTTTCGCCCGTTGGAATCAGTTTTTCGGCAGAAATCAACACATTTCGCGTATTTTTTTCGACATCGTAGCCGACCAAATCCGTCCCGCCTTGAACGCTTGCCGATGATTCGATTTTTGTAAAAGCATCGCCCGATTTGAGCCACCGAAATCCGCCGACATATTGTGCGCCAAATTCGCCGGAATCAAATATCCGGTCAACATTTAGTAGAGAAGGATCAGTTGTTTGTGCTGTTGCAAAAAACGAGAAATTAGCAATTAAAATCCAAAATAGTAGAATTTTGCAGCAGCGATGTCGGTATATTGTTTTTCTCATAAAAATTTCTTTTAAAAAGCAAAAAACTTGAAAATTTAAGTAAATTCCATTTGTTTCCTTTTTGGAAAGACTTAAATTGTTGAGAAAGAATAAATTCAATGATGAATTATAGAGAAGTCCAAACATTGTAAAAAGATAGTATTTACAGGCAAAAGCATATTACGGTTCGAGATTTGTTGTCAACGAAAGGCAATTGCGAAAGTCGTTCTTGACTTTCAAATGTTAAATTCTTACCTTTGCTATTTACCTTTATGTCGTGGCAAAAAGTCGTTTTTTTTCTCTTAATCCTTGCGTGTCTGACACCTTTTGCATCGCCGCCGATTGCGCTTGCGCTCGGATTGATTTTGGCGTTGACAATCGGAAATCCGTATTCGGAGCAAACGACCAAAATAACCAAAATTTTATTGCAAGGCTCGGTCATTCTGCTCGGTTTCGGGATGAATTTGACAACCGTTGTCAAAGCCGGAAAGGACGGAATTTTGTTCACAATAGCGACAATTTTCGGAACGCTTGTTTTGGGATTTATAGTCGGCAAACTGCTGAAAATAAACAGAAAAACATCCGACCTAATTTCGGCGGGAACGGCGATTTGCGGCGGCAGCGCGATTGCGGCGGTCGCGCCGACGATTCGCGCTGCCGCAGACGAAACTTCCGTTTCGCTCGGCACGGTTTTTATTTTGAATTCCGTCGCGCTGTTTGCCTTTCCGATCATCGGACACGCGCTCGGTTTAACTCAGCATCAATTCGGCGTGTGGTCGGCGATTGCCATTCACGATACTTCTTCGGTGGT
>JBDTSO010000392.1:0-3171 GCA_039931085.1 Acidobacteriota bacterium
TTAAAAATTTGGCGATAATTTGAAAATCAGGCAGGAAAAAAATGTTTTATTGAAGCATAAAGGCGAAAGTAATTTACTTTCTAAATTTTAACTTTCGCCTTTATCCTTCATTCTTTCGCCTTTTACTATTCCTCTTCTTCAACAACTTCAACTTCGCCGTGCGTTTTTTTGAGCATATCAACGAGCGACGCGCCTAAATCTTCCAGAATCTTTTTCATTTTTTCATCCGTCATCGTTTCCGAATCGCCGTCAAACATTTTACCGACATTGGCAACCGCGATTTCCGACGGCAGAACATTAACAAACATAATTGTCAACACGCCGCGCAAATGCGACAGACAGCGAATTCCGCCGAACGCGCCGGGCGAAGCGGTCATAATCGCCGCGACTTTGCCTTTGAAAACTTCGACCATTCCGTAATTTTCGCTTTTGCGAGAAGCCCAATCAATCGCGTTTTTCAGACCGCCGGGCAATGAACCGTTATATTCGGGCGAAGCGATAAGAAATCCGTCGTGTTCGCCCAAAAGTTTTTGAAACGCCAGCGCGTTTTCGTCAAAGCCGAACTTTTCGTGTTCGTCCGCGTCGTAAATCGGCATCGGATATTGTTTCAAATCAATAAATGTAACTTCCGCGCCTGCATTTTTCGCGCCTTCAATCGCCGTTTTTACGACTCGTTTATTATATGAATGTTCGCGCAAACTTCCGGCGAACGCTAAAATTTTCGGTTTTTTTGCCATATTATTTTTACTTGATTGTAAAATCTAAAGATGTTTTGAGTTTGCCACGAACGATACGAACTTTACAAATCTTGTTTTTATTCAATTCAAAAAAAACTTTGCGTCTTAGTTTTCAGACGATTTTGCGGTAGAATGACAAATCGAAAATGATTAAACCTTTTCAAAATCAAACTCCAAAGATTCACGAAACGGCTTTTATCGCTGAAAATGCGGTTATTATCGGCGATGTCGAAATTGGCGCGGAATCAAGCGTTTGGTATGGTTCGATTTTGCGCGGCGACGTTAATTATATTCGCATCGGCGCACGAACAAACATTCAGGACACAAGCGTAATTCATGTTTCTTCAAAAACGCATCCGACGGTTTTGGAAGACGAAATTACACTCGGACATCGTGTAACCTTGCACGGGTGTTATATCGAAACGGGTTGCTTAATCGGCATCGGTGCGATTATATTAGACGGAGTTCGCGTCGGCGGAAACTCACTCATCGCGGCGGGAAGTTTGCTCACGCCGAATACGCAGATTCCACCGCGCTCTTTAGTTATGGGCAGTCCGGCAAAGGTCAAGCGGGAGTTAAGCGAAGATGAAATAAAAGATTTGGAAAGATTTTGGCGAAATTATGTATTATTAAGCAGAATTTACAAATAGTCGGAGCGTATCTTAAAGGATAAAGGATAAAGGCGAAGGGCGACAGCAAGACAATTTCTTTTTTATCCTTTATCCTTTCGCCTTTGTCCTTTAGAATCGCTCCGACTAACACTCAATTTATGAAAATTATATTGTCGGTTCTAATAGCTTTGTTTTTGGCATTGCCGGTTCCGGCGCAAATTGATGAAGCGGGCAAAAATGAATTGAGTATTTGGGGCGGATTTTCGCCTGATTCTTCAACAATCATTACAGGAACAGGACGCACCGAAGATGCGCGTTTCGGGCTTATCGCCGTCCGTTATGCGCGGCGGTTTAACAACAATAAAAAAGTCAATTTGAAATATACGCTTGATTTAGTTCCGGCGGCGATTTTGTCGAATCCTGATTTTCGCTTTGTCCGAACTGGCGCAGATACTTTTCGGTTTGAAGAATATCGCCGCACTGCATACTCTTTCGGCATTATTCCCGTTGGTTTGCAGATAAATTTTCGTCCGCGCAAAAAAGTCCAGCCTTTTATTGAAGGTTCAGGCGGATTCGTTTATTTTAATAATCGAATTCCAAACGAACTCGGAACGCGCTTTACCTTCACGGCGGATGTCGGCGCGGGCGCAGAGTTTATTTTGAAAAATGTCCGTTCCGTGACAGTCGGCTATAAATATTTCCACCTTTCCAACGGAAATCGCGGCATCCAAAATCCCGGAATTGACAATAATTTGATTTACGTCGGCTACACTTTTAAGAAATTTTAAACGAATCTGATTGCGTTGAAATTAAAAGTTTTGTTTGGACAGTTTTTACTCAATTGTTAATGGCTATGACTCAGAGATTTTCTTTACAGTAATAATCCTTAAATGTTATTTTACTTATGAATCAAAATTAGTCAGACCGTCAAAAGTGAAAGGTAAGAAATAAAAACTAGCTAAATTATAAGATTTTATATGGGAATAACAATTAAAAATGCAACAGTTATAGGTGATGACGGCACATTTCTTAGACTGGTCACTAATTCTAATATTGATTATCCAATTGATATAGATGGTTTATCTATTCATGGAAAACGCACGACGGTTTTTGATATTTCCACTCCAGCAAACCGGACGTTCTTATCTACATTTCTGGAATCGTTAGAAGAAAGTGACCGAAAGGAATATATTTACTTATTAACTCAACTTCAAAACAAAACTAAGGAAGAAGGTATGGAACTTGTTAAAAAAAGTACTCTTCTGGAAAAAATTGGCGGTGTTGCAAATATAATAAGTATCACCGCCAATTTAGCTGCCTTAGCTGCAAATCCTAGTGTTCAACAATTGCTTACAAGTTTATCAAATTAGCTTTTCATCAAACTTTACTTACTTCATTGAACTTTACAAATTAAAATTTTAGCGGACAACTTTGTTTAACGTCAAATGCCTCATATAATATATTTATGCCGAAAACAGACTGGCTGTTCGCCGCGCCGATGTCCGCCACCAATAGCAAGGCAGAAACGCCGCTTTTTAACTTTTTAGTTCGCTTGATTCGCGGTGAAGATTTGTCTTTGGACGAATCTTCCGAGTTTTTTCGTGCGTTAATTGATCGAAATGCTAATCCGACGCAAACACCCGGCGCGTTGTCCGCTTTGACCGCCAAAGGCGAAACTTTTCACGAACTCGTCGGAATGGCTCGTGTGATGCGCGAAAAGCGGTGAAAATTAAATTGCGCCAGAAAAATTTTGTTGATTTAGCCGGAATGGGTTTAAGTTCCGCCAAAACTTTTAACATTTCAACCGCCGCCGCATTTGTTGC
>JBDTSO010000393.1:0-3154 GCA_039931085.1 Acidobacteriota bacterium
CTGGAAACTTTGGAAAGTTTGATTCACGACGTTTGGAAACTGACGCTTGGTGAAAGCGAAGAAAATATCGTCAATGCCGACATCAAAAACAATCTAAAAAAACTCGCCGAAAACTCAGAAAGCAAACGCCTCGCTTCGTGGCTGGTAGAAATCGAAACGATGCGCGAAAACTTTAACGTCAATCTCAACCGCAAAATTGCCACCGACGCGCTGTTTATGCAAATGGCGAATTAATTTTAGTATTTTGTTTATTTATGTAAGTTTTAAGCGAAAAACTTGCACAAATCTAAATTTTCTACTAACTTGAATAAATATTTTCACATAATTTGAAAGAATATGTGTTTCATCTATGAAACATCATTTCACAAACGCTCTTCATTGTGCTAGACTTAAAAAGGTTTGAAATTCACACACAACGGAGAAAGTAAAAATGGCTGGAGAAGCAACAAAAATGAGCAGTGATACAAAGGAAAAAGCGATTGAATCTGCGCTGGCGAACATCGAAAAAAAATTCGGCAAAGGTTCGATAATGCGTTTGGGCGAACGTCCGCACGAAGAAGTCGGTTCGATTTCGACGAATTGTTTGAGCATTGATGCGGCAATCGGTGTCGGCGGTTTTCCGCGCGGCAGAGTTATCGAAGTTTATGGACCGGAAAGTTCGGGCAAAACGACGCTTGCGCTGCAAGTCGTCGCTTCGGCGCAACAATTGGGCGGAATTGCCGCGTATATTGATGCCGAACACGCTCTCGACCCGGATTACGCGGAAAAACTCGGCGTGGACATTGACCAAATGCTTATTTCACAGCCGGATTCCGGCGAACAGGCACTTGAAATTGCCGAAACTTTGGTTCGTTCGGCAAGTGTTGACGTGATTGTTATTGATTCGGTTGCTGCGCTCGTCCCGCGGGCGGAAATTGACGGCGAAATGGGCGATTCGCATATGGGTTTGCAGGCGCGTCTGATGTCGCAGGCACTGCGAAAATTGACCGGAATCGTTTCGAGTTCAAATACCTGTTTTATTTTTATCAACCAACTGCGCGATAAAATCGGCGTGATGTTCGGTTCGCCGGAAACGACGACTGGCGGCAAAGCTCTAAAATTTTACGCCAGTGTCCGCATAGACATTCGGCGCATTGGCGCAATCAAAGAAGGCGATAAAATGGTCGGCAATCGGACGCGCGTTAAAGTCGTCAAAAACAAAGTCGCGCCGCCGTTTCACGAATGCGAATTCGACATTATGTACGGCGAAGGCATTTCAAAAGAAGGCGATTTGCTAGATTTGGCGGTTACACACGAAATTGTTGACAAAAGCGGCGCGTGGTTTTCTTACGGCGACGAACGGCTCGGACAGGGACGCGAAAACGTCAAGAAATTGTTCAAAGAAAATCGTGATATTTATGAACGAATCGAATATGACACAAAAGTCGCGCTCGGTTTAATCAAGGCAGAGAAAAGCGCACCTGTCGAAACAGAGAAAAGCGCGTCTGCCAAAGAAGCCGAATAAATTAGAGAAAAAAAACGGTGGTGAACGGAAAACAAAATTTTCGTTCACCGCTTTTATTTTTAAACCAAATTACGGTTTTGGAACTGTCGGCGGTCTGTTGACCGAATTGCTCATTGAATTTGACTGAAGTTGCGGCGATTTCCGTTCATTTTTAGAATTGGCGTTTGAATTGTTCAAAGGGTTATTTTTTATAACACTATCGGGAATGCCCGGAATCGGGGTTGGACCTTTTTGAAAAGGCTTGCTGATACTTTTTGAATCGGGAATACCCGGAATCGGCGTAGTGCCTTTCGGTACGCTATTTACATTAGAATTAGGATCAGGAATGCCGGGCGGCAAACTGGACATCGGAATCGGACTCGCCGAAAATTCGGGTGGTATATTCGCGTTGGAAACGGCATTTACATTTTCATTCGTTGTATTTGTCGTCGAACAAGCCAAAGTTATTGCAAACAGAGAACAAGTAATTAAATATAAAAAAATTTTCGACATAAAAAATAACCTCACATTAAAACTTCATAATCGAGCAAACCGGACAGTTAGAATTTTTTCATCCCAACGACACTTAAAAAGCGCGTCTTTCGATGCGCTTTTCATAAATATTGATGGTGGCTTGGGACAGAATTGAACTGCCGACACGCGGACTTTTAGCCGTTGAAACCCTTTATTTACAAGGTTTAGCACACTTCATTCAACTACATTCAAGTTAGACCTTATCTACCATTTTCGACATAATCAAATCAGTTAAAGTTAGCGTAGTCTAGCGGCTTTTGGTTGCGTTGGCAACCATTTGGCAACCAAAGTTTATAAAAAAACGATTGACCTGTGAAATAGAAGTTGACGGTAAAATGTTTCGGTTAAAATTCCGCCGTTGGAAGTTGAAGGATTGACAGACGCGCAAATCTCGAATTATCTAAATGAAAATCTTGAAACTGCTATTGCTGAATTAGTAGCTCAAATGATTGCTGATGAACGGAAAGGCAGCGGTTGGCATTTCAACGAACCGAAAACAAAGTGATTACGGGGAACTATTCCTTCACCAGTTTTAACCGTGAAGGAACTTCAGTTGCATCGCAGAGAGCAACTTGAAGGAATGATTTTCAGAAAACAAGGGAATTCTTAGATTTTAGATATGTGCTTTTGAACCGCTTTAAAAGTCAAAGTGCGAAGCGGTTCTAAAAGCGGTATTACTTCTGTATTAACGCGGCTATCACCGTGGGTTATTCCAAATCCTTTTGAACTTTTGAGATGAGCGCATTGATGTCTCGTATCAACAAGTTTATCCAAAAGGGTTTCAATTTCTGCTTGTGAAATTGGTCTTACTATTCCATTTTCTCCCATCTCTATGTTATCTAAAGCGATTTGATTTAATTCATCAGAACTTTTTAGTGATGGTTTCAAGTCCTGTTTCTGTTTTTTTCCCTTTTTGGTTGGTTTTATGAAGCTCGGTTTTAATGGTGTAGAACCATACAAATCTTCGAGAATTTTGAAAAAACCGATAAAGCTATCAATAGAATTTTGTGCATTATCGGCAGCATTAAATTGCTGAATGAGCGGATTAGAGACAACTTTTGTAAATGAGCCATCAAAAGTTTTTTTATCTGGCACTTCTTGAAATCCTAATGTATAAGAAAATGGTTTATCGCCTAC
>JBDTSO010000394.1:0-3145 GCA_039931085.1 Acidobacteriota bacterium
GCGGCGGCGAAGCGAAAAAATCGGGTCAAGCACCGCGCCGACGGTGTTTGAAAGCGGACGGTCTTCGGTAATTGCAATCGCGTTTGAGGCATCGTGTCCGCGCCCTAAAAATCTCGCTCGGTCAGTTTCATACTGCACCGCGCCGACGGTTTCGCCGCTTGTCGCAACGGTGTGAACCGCGCAGACGATTTCGTCTTTTTCGGCTCGCGGACGGCGTTTTGCGATTAAGGAATTTTCGGCGGCGAAAAATTCGGTAACAATTGAAAGGTTGCTGAACGCCGGATGCGCCGCGTCCGCCGCCGGACTTGTCAGAACAATTTCCGAATAACTCGTAACTTCGATTTCGCGCATCACCGAAGATTGATTTGTAATCGAAACTCGCCGAATTTCGGCGTTATCTTCGGGCGATACGATAATTTCCGTCCGCGTTTCGAGTCCGATTTCATTACGCGAAAATGTAATTCTGTCTTCGGAAAACGCCGCTTCGTATTTTTTCGGCATCGTCCGTGTCGGCTGAAAACCGCTCGACCAAACCGCGTTCATCGTCACGTCGCGCAAATAAATAAATGAGCCCCAATTGTCGCACGTCGCGTCCTCGCGCCAGCGTGTAACCGCCATTTCTCCGCACATTGAATAACCCGCGCCGGAATTCGTCATCATCACGGAATATTTACCGTTTGAAAGAATCTGCGTGCGCGGTGTCGGCAGCGTCGGCGTGTCGAAAAATCTGGTAACGCGCCCGGAAATAGAACGGACAATGCGCCCCGACAAAACTTCTTCGGCGCGTGGATGATGTGCCGGGACACCTCGCGGAATTCTCTCCTGCAAAAGCAGTTCGGTCGCCTGAACAAGCGGTTCGGAGTGAAAACGCTTTTGCATAATATTGTCGTGCAAAACATTGTCGAGAGCGACAAAGATCATTCCCTGATGATGCGCCATAAATGCTCGAATAATCGCTTGATTTTTATTCGGCGGCAGACGTTCGGGCGTATAATCTATTGATTCGTAAAACCCGAAACGGGCGAGCGCACCAACTTTCTCTAAAGCCACGAAATTTTCCAGCGCGAGATGCGGGAAAACTTGAGCGGCAAGCGCGGTTGAATAGGGCGAGATAACCAAATCTTCGCTCAAACCGCGTTTTAAACCGAGTCCGGGAACACCGAACGGCGCATATTGATAATTTAGATGCAAGTCGCGGGCGTTGTACGCGGCTTCGGAAATTCCCCACGGAACGCCGTTTTTCGCGCCGTATTCGATCTGACGTTTGACGACGGATTTATATGTTTGGTCAAGCAAAGTTTCCTCATAATCGCGCATTACGAGGATCGGCATCAGATATTCAAACATCGTCGCCGTCCACGAAATCAGAGCGCGGCTGCCTTGCAGCGGAGTAAGCGGACGACCTAATCTGAACCAATGTTCCTGCGGAATTTCATCTTTGGCAATGGCGACAAAACTCGCCAAACGCGCTTCGGAAGCGAGCAAATCATAAAAGGAATTGTCGGGTTTGTCCGCTTCGACGTTGTAACCGATGACGAACACTTTGCGCTCTTTGTCAAGCAAAAAGCCGAAATCCATTTGTTCAAATAATTCTTCGCAAGAAAATTTCAGAGCGTTAAATTCAATTAAAATTTGATTCGCTGTTCTTTCCGCAATTTTAACGGATTTCTGTAAATCTTCCTGATTTGTTTTTTTATCAGCAAGGCGAATTAAAATTGCTTCATAGACTTCGGGAAGCTGCGCGGGCGAGGGGAAAATATTAAATAATTTTTCGAGTTCATGCTCCTCAGAATCCCGCAAAAAATCGCTCGTTGCCCAAGGCAGAAATGTTTCCAAATCGCGCAACAAATTTTTTGTTTGATGAATCAAACTGCTCGCCCAAAAACGCAATTCGTCAAAATACTCGTCGCCGTGTTCCAACGACAACGCGCCCGTCGTGTCGTTGACAACTTCGGCGCGTTTTCGCAGAGCAACAAGCAAATGAAAATATTGGGCGGGCGTAGAAATTTTTTGATTTTTCGCTAAAAGTTCTCGGCACGCTTCAACTTCTACGCGCAACTGTTTGTTTGTAAAAGCATCAGTGCGCCGTCCGATCTCGCTTAACGATTTTGCTTCTTCGTTTATCAATTCGACTGTATCTTTGATTCCTTCAAAGTTACGACGGTCAAAAAGCGGGCGATTTTCAATTTCGATGATTGATTGTTTGACTGCAAGCAGATGTCCGGCAAGATTGCCGCTGTCAACCGTCGAAACGTAGCGCGGCGCAAGCGATTGAAGCGTTTTTGTGTCATACCAATTCAAAAAATGACCGCGAAAGCGTTCCATTTTTTCGAGCGATTTCATTGTCAAACCGAGCCTTTCGACTAATTCAATCGTACCGATAAATCCGAAATCGTGCGCCGAAATTGTTGAAAGCAGAAGCAATCCGATATTCGTCGGCGACGTGCGATGCGCGACGGCTTCCGGGTCTTCCTGAAAATTATCGGGCGGCAGCCAGTTGTCTTCATCACCAACAAAAGTTTCAAAAAACCGCCACGTCCGACGTGCAATCAAACGCACTGATTTCACTTCGTCAAGCGATAAAACTTTGCGCGTTTTTTGCATCACACGACTGATTTGATAAGTGATGAACGGCGACAAAAACCACAAAATGAGAAACGGCGCGGCATCATCTAAAGATGACGGACGAAACCAAAGAACAAGAAAAAAAGCGACGACCGCCAAAAACATTGCCGTCCACATTCGGCGCAAAAAAGACCCTTGATCGTGGAGGCTTCCCGATTCGGCTTGCGCGGCTGTCGTCCATTCGAGCAGATTACGGCGTGAGATAAATTTGCGGTAAACTACCCGAAAAATCGCGTCGGTTTTCAGATACGCTTGATGTGCGATGCAGACGATTGACAAGCCGACTTGCGCTGTGTTTATTAAAAAATCTTCCCAAACGCCGCGAAAATGGCTCGCCCAAGAAATATTTTTCGGATGCGACAGCAGATTCGTCCGCAAATGCGCGTAAATCGGAAACGCCAGCACGACGAGAATAAAAATTGTCCACATCAGCGGAATTCCCGGCACGAACAGCCAAACGGCGAGAAGCCACAAAAAAATCGTCGGCGCGACCAGACTTCGCCGCAAATTGTCGAAAATT
>JBDTSO010000395.1:0-3142 GCA_039931085.1 Acidobacteriota bacterium
CGCCCGGTGTCAAAACATCGGTGGCGGCGTTGCCGAACGCTTGTCCGGTGAACATTGCACTGTTCGCTGCCGACGATGGATTGATATACCAGAAGTTATTGCTCGGACGGAAAACCGCATAATCGGCACGCGCATCGCCGGTGAAATCAAGCAAATTAAGCGCAACAGGTCTATTTGGTACGACGGTGCCGCTGCCCGGAACAATGGCTAAACCGCTCAAAAGCATGCGATTGGCTTGACCGCCGACTAAACCGATGAAAGTTGCCGGAGACATTGGACTCGTGTTGATAATATAAAACTTGGATGACGAATCACCGTTTAATTGAATGGCGGCAAATCCTGTATTAGATGCGCCTTCAATGTCGTATCCGACATTGTTCGTAGCGTCTAAACCCAACGGTGTAATAGTTTGAAGCGTTCCCGCATTTGCCGGATTTTGTTGGACGACAACATCTAAATTTGAATCAATATCGAAAAGCGAAGTTGTTGTCGCATTAGCAAAACTATTGGTATAAGCAGCAGCTACGACATTCGGATTTTGTCCCGCATTCGGGTCGCCCGCGCCGTAAGCTAATGTGCCGTCAACTAAATTCGATCCGTCATTCGGATTTGCCCGCAGGTTTTGATCGGCATCACTGACGATGCGAATACGGTCAACCGTCGGGTTAAAGTCAACGCCGAAAGAAGTTCCGCTCAAGGCGGTCGTCAAAGTTCCGACGGAAGTTGCCGCGCCGGTGGTCGTGTTGATTACATAAACACGACTTGAACTGCTGATACCGAAAAGCTGCCCGGTTGCCGGTCGGAAATCAATTCCGACAATATTTTCGCCGCCCTGAAGTCCGGTAATTGACACCGTGCTAATTATCATATCGGGGCGCGTGGTACTGAAAGTTACCAGTTGATTGGTTGTCGTTAATCCGACAGCGGTAAAATTCTGCGTCTGTTGAGCAATATCGCCCGTCAAACCGCGCAAAGTCAGATTGCCGCCAACCTGTCCAATCAACGTCGCTGTTCCGAATACTAAGTCAATTTTATAAATGCCTGAAACACCGCCGACCGTTAAAGCCGCGAGTGCGGTATTATCGCCTGAATTATAATCGAATCCGTTAACGCCGGTTGCGTCCACTCCAAGTGAACCGACCGGCACAAGTGTTCCTGAATTAGCCGGATTTTGCTGGTAAAGTGTGTCGTTAGCCGTGTCAATTACATAAAGAATCGTTGAAGTCGCTCCGGCGAAGTTATTGAAATAAGCAGCTGCCGTTACGCTTGGCGATCCGGGATTAAGCGTTCCGTCAACGATAACGGTACCGTCGTTCGGATTCGCCCGCAAATTTTGTCCCGTATTGCTGACGATGCGAATGCGGTCAACCGTCGGATTAAAATCGAATCCGAAATTTGTTCCGCTCAAAGCCGGAGTGAACGCCCCGCCGACGGCGGTTGCCACAGCGGTCGTTTTGTTAATTTTGTAAATTCGGCTCGTACTCCCCAAACCGTAAAGTTCGCCGGTTACGGGACGCGTATCAATTCCTAAAATGCTTTCACCCGATTGCAACCCTGTAATCGGACCGATGGTGGTTACATTTCCCGGAAATGGCGTATTAAAACTAATTAATTGATTAGTTGTCGTCAGACCAAAATTTTTCGCCGCGTGAACATCCGTCAGCCCGGCGAAAAAGAATAATCCTAATAAAAAAGGCACAGCGATAAAGCTATGCTTTAAAAAATGTTTCCTCATATAATCTTAAATCCTCTCTGAAGTTATTAAAAAAATGAAATTGAAAATTTCATTTTGCAATTTTACGATGTAAATATCGAAAATCAATATGTGTTCTGTAAAACAGATGTAATTTTGCTCTACACATACAATGTTCGTTCAAATCCGTATAATGGATGCAGCGCGAACAAATTTATATTAAATTTTTTAGATTCTAAAGTGCTGATTCTAAATTGTTATAAAATTATGAATTCATAATTTTATAAATTTTTATTTTAAGGCAGATAAAATTCATTTATCTTAAAATAAAATCAAGAAAAAAAGCCAACTTACTAAAGATACTACTACACTTTGCTGCATACAAAAAGGCGTAACGTAAAATTAAAGCCTTTAGCGAACCTTTTCTTTCAATTATTTTTCCGTAGTAAAATGAATCAAACGAAAAACGCACTTAAACAATCGAAACGATAAAATTTTCCGATTAAATGCACAAATTGTCCGACAAACCAAACGGCGTTCTTTTGCTTTACTCCGTTTAATTTTCTACTATTTAGTTCGTCCGTTTCTATTAAAAATCGAACAACTATTTATGAATTCAAACTTAATCAGAAATTTTTCCATCATCGCGCATATTGACCACGGCAAATCAACGCTTGCCGACCGCATTCTGCAATTGACCGGCGCGGTTGCCGACCGCGATATGGAAGAGCAATTGCTCGACAATATGGATTTGGAACGCGAACGCGGCATTACCATCAAATCCCACGCCGTCCGCTTGGATTACAAAGCAAAAAATGGACAAAGCTACATCTTGAATTTGATTGACACGCCCGGTCACGTTGATTTTTCCTACGAAGTTTCGCGTTCGTTGTCGGCTTGCGAAGGTGCGCTTTTAATCGTTGACGCTTCGCAAGGCGTTGAAGCGCAAACACTGGCGAATACTTATTTGGCAATTGAAAACGATTTGGAATTAATTCCGGTGCTGAACAAAATAGATTTGCCGAGTGCCGAACCGGATCGCATAAAAGAACAAATCGAAAATATCATCGGTTTGGACGCAAGCGAAGCGGTTTTAACATCTGCTAAAACTGGCATCGGCATCGAAGAAGTTTTAGAAGCGATTGTCAAAAAAATTCCTGCGCCGAAAGGCGACAAAAACGCGCCGCTCAAAGCTTTGATTTTCGACAGTTGGTATGACAGTTATCGCGGCGTGATCGTCCTTTTCCGAATTATCGAAGGCACGATAAAAAAAGGCACAAAAATCAAATTTTTCAACACCGGACGCGAATATCAAGTCGAAACGCTCGGCGTAAATCGCCCCGCACCGACACCGATTGACAAATTGAGCGTCGGCGAAGTCGGATTTTTGACCGCTTCGATCAAAACCGTCGCCGATGTGCAAATCGGCGATACGATCACCGAAGCCGC
>JBDTSO010000396.1:0-3139 GCA_039931085.1 Acidobacteriota bacterium
AACTTTTACGCCGTGCAGTTTCACGCCGAAAAATCCGGCGCGGTCGGCGAACGAATCTTGGAAAATTTTTTGAATATTTAAAAATAATTATGATTGAAATAATTCCGGCGATAGATTTGATTGACGGCAAATGCGTGCGTTTGTCGCAGGGTGATTTCGCGCAGAAGAAAATTTACAGTCCGAATCCGCTTGAAGTCGCCAAAGAATTTGAAGCGAACGGCTTGCGGCGTTTGCATATTGTTGATTTGGACGGCGCGAAGATCGGCAAAGTTACAAATTTGAAAGTTTTGGAAACGATTGCCGTGAACACGAATTTGATAATTGATTTCGGCGGCGGAATCAAAACCGACGAAGATATAAATTCGGTTTTCGACGCGGGTGCAAGCATTGCGAGCATCGGAAGCGTTGCGGTTAAAGAACCGGAAAAGTTTTTCGGTTGGCTTGAAAAATTCGGCAGCGAAAGACTTCTGCTCGGCGCGGACGTAAAAGACGGAAAAGTTGCCATAAACGGTTGGCAGACAACGACCGAATTAGAAATTCTGCCATTTTTGAAAAATTATTATGCGAGTGGCGCGACAAATGTTTTTGTGACGGACATTAGCAAAGACGGTCTTTTGCAGGGAACTGGAACTGCATTATACACAGAAATTTTAGGACATCTTCCGCGCCTGCATTTGATTGCAAGCGGCGGCGTAAGCTCTTTGGAAGACATTTCCGAACTTGAAAAAATCGGCTGCGCGGGCGTAATTATCGGCAAAGCGATTTATGAAGGAAGAATTGAAATGACTGAATTGAGGAATTAGGCAGAAGCCCGTGCTTTTTTAAAAGAAAATGTTAGCTAAGAGAATAATACCGTGTTTGGACATAAAAGACGGGCGCACGGTCAAGGGAACAAATTTTGTGAATCTGCGCGACGCGGGCGATGCGGTGGAATTGGCGAAAATTTATTCGGCAAACGGCGCGGACGAACTCGTTTTTCTCGACATTACGGCAACCGTTGAAAAGCGCAAAACTTTATCGGAACTCGTCCGCAAAGTTGCGGCGGAAATAAATATTCCGTTCACCGTCGGCGGCGGCATTAACACGGTTGAAGACATCGAAATTTTGCTAAATTCGGGCGCGGACAAAGTTTCAATCAACACTTCAGCGGTCAAAAATCCGCAGATTTTGGCTGACGCGGCAAAAAATTTCGGTTCACAATGCGTCGTTTTGGCGATTGACGCGAAAAAAGTCGGCGAAAATTGGAAAGTTTTCTTAAACGGCGGACGAGTTGAAACGAATTTGAACGCCGTCGAATGGGCGCGAAAAGGTGTCGAACTCGGCGCGGGCGAAATTCTTTTGACTTCGATGAACGCCGATGGCACGAAAGAAGGTTTTGAAATCGAACTGACGCGCCTCGTTTCCGAAGCCGTCAATGCTCCCATTATAGCTTCGGGCGGCGCGGGAAAGCTGGAGCATTTTACGGAAGTTTTCGTTGCCGGAAAAGCCGATGCTGCGCTTGCCGCCAGCATTTTTCATTTTCGGGAAATTGAAATTCCAATGCTAAAAAGTTTTTTGCGCGGGCAAAATATAGAAATTAGGAATTGAAACTTTCTGTTTAATAGAAATTAGGAATTGAAACTTTCTGTTTATATGATAGTGCTAAAAAGGTAATGCCGGATATTTGAAGAATCTGAAGTAATTTCTTGTAATAGTTTTTGCTATGAAAAATAAAGAAACTGTAGAGAGCGAACAAGGGTTGACCAATACCATCGAACGATTTAACCGCACATTGCGGCAAAAAGTTTCAAGAGTGGTCAGAAAGAGTCTGTCATTTTCAAAGAAGCAATCAAATCATAAAGGAGCGTTCAGATATTTTGTCTGTCATTATAATAAAATCGGGAGAACTAAGTTTCAGACTTAAGGTATTACCTTTTGACGCGGTGGTTTGACCATCATCAATCGGCATTTTTATCAAAAGAAGACGAAAACATTTTCTCGCCGACGATGCGGGCAAAAAATTTCTCGATACGACGAGCAGATCCTGCGCTGAATTTATCGCCTGCATCGCCGAAGAAAAATTCGGTTTCAAAGACGATTCTTTAGCCGAACTGATTCATTGGGCGCACATTTATTGACGGCGCGTTATACGAATCGCCCGCGCAATGCGTCGAACTTCATTCGTCCGCGAAAAGTTGCATTAAATCGGAATTTTCAAATTTAATATCCAAAATTGTGAATTTTTTACGATTATATGGATAGAATGATTCCCAATTTTAAAACTCAACTTTCTTAGGTACGCAACATAAGCTCTTATTCACCAAGATTTTAAATTTTAAAACTCGATTTTTATGGTTGTGGCTCTGTATTTGCAACTTAAACAAGACAAATAGGTGCGGTTTGTTTTTGCAGAGCCTGCAAAATCGTACTAATTATAGAAAATCCAAAAAAATATAGGAGATTAAGATGAATAAAAATTTCAAATTTATATCTATGGTTTTAACCATTGTCTTTTGCTTTTCGGCAATGGCATTCGGACAAGGAACCACAGGTAGTATTGAAGGATATGTTAAAGACAATAACGATGCCATTATTCCTAATGCCGTCGTTAAAGTTGAAAGCAACGGATCGACTACCGGTTACAACAGAACCGTAACTGCTGACGCAGGCGGCTATATCAGAATACCCAGTATCCCTCCGGGAACATATCAGGTTATGGTCAGCGCGCCTAACTTTGCTGATAGAACCTCAACTGTTACGGTTGTTGTCGATAAAGCGACCACTATCACCACAATTTTAGATGTTGCCGGCAGTGTGGCAAATGTCGAGGTTCAGGCGAATAATGAAGCGCAAATTGACCCGACCAGCACTAAAATTGACACAAACATTACTAAGCAGGTGATTGATGCGTTGCCGAAAGGAACGAATTTCACCTCTTTACTTAAAGCCGCGCCGAATGTTCGCCCCGAGGCACTTTCAGGCGGTTTCCAAATTGACGGTGCGAGCGGTTCGGAAAATGTGTTCGTTATTGACGGACAAGAAGTTACCAATTTCCGCACAGGTACATTGGACGGCAATAACAACGTCCCGTTTGAACTGGTTCAGGAAGTTCAAATTAAATCAACCGGTTTCGGAGCCGAATACGGCGGTGCGACCGGCG
>JBDTSO010000397.1:0-3137 GCA_039931085.1 Acidobacteriota bacterium
TTTGAACTTTTCTTTTTGGAAGCTATTTGTTGATTTCTATCAGGTTTTTCAGATTTAGATACAAAATCTTTCTCAGATTCAGTTTCAGAATCCTGTAATGAACTTTCAGTTTTTGTAATTTTTGGCTGAATCTTCGTTTTAACTATTTCCTGTTTCTCTGCTGTTTGCATTGATTCTTGATTCCTAACAACAATCAAAGCTGAAAAAATTACGAACACAACCAAAATCGCAACCGCACTTATTGCCACTTGCCGATTTATAAAAGACAATTTTAACCAATTCCAATTTACAAAACCGTTTTTGGTTTCAAGATGTAAATGCTCATCAGCTTTGATTCGTGTCTTGATCGAATTGAACAGTTGCGGATTGGCAACAACTTTTTCAATCTCCTCATTACTCGGTTTCGTAACCTTGAGCAGATTGCCTCCGATTCGGTCAATTTCCTTATTTTTCAGATTTTGTCTTTTCATCGCTTATTACAAAAGACGCTTTTCGGTTAAAAGCGGTTACAAGTATTTTTTCAGTAATTTTCGCAAAGCCCTTCTTGCACGAAATGTGCGAATCTTTATCTTTGACTTTGACCAACCCGTGATCTCCGCAATTTCGCTGATTTCCATTCCATCTTCATAAGACATATACAAAATCGCCCGATCTTCCGCTTTAATATGCGACAGGAGTTTTTCCACTAAATCCTTTTCAACAAGAATATCCTCAATCGTTTTTTTATCGGGCTGAACATCGGCAAATAAAGTTTCAATCTCGATCTCAGAAAATTCGCAAGTTAAATTTTCAGGCTCTCTTTTTTGTTTCCTGAGCGTGTCCAAACAGGCGTTTGCCGTAATCCGTTTCAACCAACCCGCAAACGAGAATTCGTGTTTCCCTTGAAAGTTATTGATCTCAAAATAAACTTTGGAAAAACTCATCTGAATTATTTCTTCGATCTGTTCAGGACGCTGAAAATAATAACTTGCGACACCGGCAACAAGTCTTTTGTAACGTTCAAAAATCTCCTCAAAAGCCGCATTTTCTCCCGCTAAAATAAGTTCGACAAGTTGCCCGTCCGTCTTTTTAACACAGACCGAAACTTCCGCACTTTCTTCATCAATGCAAGATTGCGAAACCTGATTTTGCCATGTTGTCGAATAATTCATTTTGTATAATTAGCGATTTAATCAGCGTTACACCATAAGACGATTCATTTAGCCAATCGGTTACAGAAGAGTTATTTGAGTGAAATTTATCAGGTAGTAAGAAGTTATAACTCACGTTACACGGTTGCAGATTTTTAGTCCGATTTATCGGGCTTTCCGCGCCAGCGCGGAAAGCTACTTAAAAGCGGCTGAACCCAAAATTGCGTAACATGAGTTATCTATTCTGAGCGAATCGGTTTTGATATGAATGTCTTATCCTCACCAAAATCACGCCCGAATAAGAATCCTGTTAGAATTCGGATACTTTTTCCGTCCCGGAGTTAACTAAAAATTCTATCCGAAAATATTTTATATTTTTTACATTAATGAAAAACGCGAAGTTCATTTATGTTAATATTTTCCGATGAAACAGGAAATAAATGAAACGGATTTTGACATATATTCCAAAGCGGCTTCGCTCGGCGCGGTTGCCGGTTTGCGGGCTTTTGCTGCTCCCGCACTGCTGAATTATTTTGCAACGCACGGGGAAAACAGCCAGTTAAACAGTAATTATCTGTCTTCGCCGAAAATTTCCGCCGCAATTAATTTGCTGGCAGCCGGTGAACTAATCGGCGACAAAATGCCGTTCACGCCGAACCGCACCGAGTTGCCGGGTCTGATCGCGCGAATCGTGTCCGGCGCGTTCGTCGGCGGTTCAATTTGTGCGGCGCGGAGAAAAGACTTCTGGGCGGGCGCAACGATCGGCGCGGTTTCGGCAGTCGCGGCGGCTTACGCGGGGCAGCATATTCGTCAAAAGATTGCTGACGAAAGCGGAATTCCAAGTGCGTTTCTCGGCGCGGTCGAAGACGCGACGGCGATTGGCATCGGCGTTAATGCGCTGAAGGACGGCAAATAAAATTCAAATCACAATTTTGCAGGATTTATGAAAAAAAATATTTATGATGTAGTCGTTATCGGCGGCGGACAGGCGGGAATTCCGCTCGCTCACGCATTCGCCGAAGCGAAAAAGAAAGTCGTTTTGATCGAGCGCACTCATTTGGGCGGAAGCTGCGTAAATTTCGGCTGCACGCCGACGAAAGCCGCAATTGCTTCGGCTCGTGTCGCGCATCTTGCAAGGCGCGGAAGCGAATTCGGCTTAAAAATTCCGACTGTCGAAGTTGACTTTCCGGCGGTTCTCAAACGCGCCCGCGAGATCGCCGAAGAATCACGCGACGGACTCGAAAAAGGTTTTGCCGAATCTGACAATCCGAAACTAATTATGGGACAAGCGCGGCTCGTCGGCAAAACCGACGACGGCAAACATTTTCGGATTCAGATTAATAATCAAGAGATTTTAACGACGAAAGAAATCATCTTAAACACGGGAACGCGCAGTTTAATTCCGAAAATCGAAGGCATCGAAAACATCAAATTCGTTGACGCGGGAAATTGGCTAAAAATGGACGAATTGCCGAACCACATTGCAATTCTCGGCGGCAGTTACATCGGTCTTGAAATGGCGCAGTTTTATCGTCGGATGGGAAGCCGCGTTACTGTTATTGAAAAAAACAAAAGAATTGCGAGCCGCGAAGACGAAGATATTTCGACAGCTTTGCAGGAAATTCTCGAAGGCGAAAAAATCGAATTTCGTCTGAATGCGAAAGTCTCCGCCGTTAAAAAACAAAAAGACGAAACAATCATTTTGCATTTCGACGACGCGAACAAAACTAAAACTTTAACCGTTTCACATCTGTTCGTCGCCACCGGACGCAAGCCGAACACCGACGATTTGGGACTCGAAACCGTCGGCGTGGAACTGGGCGAACACGGCATCGTCAAAGTTGACGAAACATTAAAAACCAGCGTCGAAGGCATTTGGGCGGCGGGCGATATTCGCGGCGGTTATCAATTCACGCACACCGCGTGGGACGATTACCGCATCATCGAATCGCAAATGCTCGGCGACAAATTGCGCACGACCGATAGAATCGTTCCTTACGCGATGTT
>JBDTSO010000398.1:0-3132 GCA_039931085.1 Acidobacteriota bacterium
TAAGTTTTTCCCATAAACTTTTTCTCGCCGTAACTGTCGTAAGCGTCGGCAACGGCGTGATCTGTGTCAGCTAGAAGCGTGAAAGGCAATTCGTATTTCGAGATAAACTTTTGATGCGATTTTTCATCGTCGGTTGAAACTCCGAGAATTTTTATTCCTTTTTCTTCAAAAGTCGAAAAACCGTCGCGCAAACTGCACGCTTCTTTCGTGCAGCCGGGCGTGTCGTCTTTCGGATAGAAATATAAAACCACTTTTTGTCCGCGCAAGTCCGAAAGTTTTACGTCGTCGCCGTCTTGATTTTTGACGGTAAAATCAGGCGCGTCGTCGCCTTCTTTGAGCATAATTTTCTCCAGAAATTAAATTTGATAGAATTGTAACACGGCGAAAGAAAAAAGATGAAAAGATTGACTGAAACAAAAGCGTTAAACGAACTGCAAAAATTAAAAGACGATTATCGTGAGTTTATAAAAACAAATTACGAATACAACGCGAAAAGCTGTTTGACTTGCGAAACAAAAGGCGCGTGTTGTCTTGACGCGCATTTTGTCAACATACACATTACCAAGCTCGAAGCCGTCGCCATCCGTCAAACTTTGGGAAAATTGAGCGGAGAAAAACAGCGCGAAATCTACCGCCGCGCCGCGGAAACAGTCGAAAAATACGATTTAAACGCCGCAGACAATAGCTTTGCAAAAACTTTCGCGTGTCCACTGTTTGAAAAAGACATTGGCTGTCTTGTCCATTTGGAAGGAAAACCCGCGCCGTGCATTTCTCACGCCTGCTACGAAAATCAAGCGGATTTGCCGCCAAACGAATTGCAGGAAAAAATCGAAAACAAAGTTGAAAGATTAAACAAAAGAACTTACGGAAATAATTTTTCGTGGCTGCCGCTGCCGGTTTGGTTGTGTTTAGTAAATCCTTTTGAAGAAAATTAGTACTTTATAACTTTTCAATTTGATTCCGCAAAACTTCTGACGGGCGAAAAAATTAATCTGAGAAAAGGCAGCAACATTCCCAACGCGCCAATAAAAAGCGTGTTCAGCAATCCGATCCATTCTCCCAAAAATCCGGCGAACAATGCGCCGAACATCATCATACAAACATTCACAAAACGAAAACTACCGTTCATTCGTCCCTGCAAACGATCGGGAGTAATTGATTGTCGCAAACTCATCAAATTAATCCCGTGAATCTGAATACCGAAAGCAAGCAGAAAATGCGCCGTAATCAAAATAAAAATTGTCGCCGCGCCGCTTGCCGCCGGAATCAACAGTGCAGCAAAAGCATTTAGTAGCGCGGCGAAAACCATAGTTTTTCCTTGACCGAAACGCTTCGTGATACTTTTCACAAAAATCGCACCGAGCAGAAGTCCACCGCCCAGAGCCGAAAAAATCACGCCGAGTGTTAGCGGTTCGATGTGTAAATCTCGAATCGCGTAAAGCGTAAAAATTGTCGAAATCATCAGCATAAACAAAAAGTGAAGCGCGATGGCTTCGGCGAGCGGGCGCAAAATCGCATTTTTATAAACGAAATTTAAACCTTCGACAATTTCCGCCCAAATTCCGCGCCTTTCTTTTAGCGATAAAATTTCAGATTCTGGAACTTTGATTCGACACACGAAAAAGGCAGAAAGCACAAATGAAACCGCGTCAAATACAATGGTTGTCGGTGCTGAAAAAATTTGGACTAGAACGCCCGAAATGCTTGGTCCGGCGATTGTCGCCGCCGAATCGGTCGCCGCAAATTTGCTGTTGCCTTCGACCAGATTTTTCTTTTCGATCAGCGACGGCAAAAAAGACATTCCCGCGACTTCCGAAGTAATACTCAATGCGCCCGTCAAAAACGAAATTATGTAAAGATATTCGATTCGCAAAACTCCGAAAAACACACTAACCGGAATCAGCGATGCTAAAATGGCGCGTCCTAAATCGCTAAAAATTAAAAGTGATCTGCGGCTTACGCGATCAACAACGACACCAATAAAAAATCCGACCAAAGTCGCCGAAGCAGAACCGACAGCCCGTAGAATGCCCATCTCAATAGCCGAAGCCTGCAAAACTAAAATCGCCGTTAAAGGGTAAGCGAGCGACGCGATTTGCGAACCCAAAACGGAAGTTGTTTGCGCGCTCCACAACATCAGAAAATCTCGATTTATCCAAAGATTTTTCAACTGTGAGAGCATAACTTATTTCCTTCGTTTATTTCTCTCTAAAATTATGGAAAGCGCGAGATTTTTTTCGTTGAGAATTTTTGTTAGTTTTATTTTTTCGTCATTATCGGCGCACATTTTTAATTTCTCTTTCAATTCGCTGATTTCTTTGAGCCGGTCAATTTCTTCAGGAACAAAATCGTTACTTTTAAGTATCGAATAACCCATTCGCACATCTTCGGGCGCGGCAAAATAAGCGTCGAAATTCAGCGGCTTGCCTTTTCCTTCAAGGTTGTCGAAAAAACCTTCGGCAATCGCTTTTTGAATTTGCTGTTCGATTGACATAATCATTTATTAAAACGATTTGTAAATCAATTTGTTTCCAAACTTTAAAAATAAAACCGCGCGAAATAATAAAGAATCGGCGCGTTGAAAAGCAAGCTGTCTAAACGGTCGAGCAGTCCGCCGTGTCCGGGCAAGATATTTGCCGCATCTTTCGCGCCCGCACCGCGCTTGATCGCGCTTTCAGCTAAATCGCCGCCGACTCCGACAAGACTCATCACAATTGCCAGCGGAATCGAGATTTGAAGAGGCAATTCGCGGAAAAACAAAAACGTCGAGAGCGCGGCGAAAATAATGCTCAATAAAATACCGCCGATAAAGCCTTCCCACGTTTTGTTCGGCGAAATTGTCGGCGCGAGTTTGTGTTTGCCGAGATTTTTTCCGATGTAATACGCGCCGACATCCGAACCCATCACGACGAGAAAGAAAAAGCCGAGAAGTTTGGTCGAAAGTCCGGGGAAATCTTCAAATCCGACGCGCGTCGAAACGAGAAATCCGCCCAAAAACACGATGTATAAAACGCCCGTAATAGTTACGCCGATGCCGGTCAGCATTTTGGAAAAATCTTTTTGAAAGCGAAAAGTCTGCGTGATGAAAACGCCGATTAAAAAAAGCGCAATTGTTAAAAGGAGCAAATCAGG
>JBDTSO010000399.1:0-3126 GCA_039931085.1 Acidobacteriota bacterium
CAACGCCGAAATCGCCCGGACGCGCCACGCCGACGAGCGCGTTCATATTCGCGCCATCCATATAAACCAAGCCGCCCGCGTCGTGAATAACTTCGCAAATTTCAACGATATTTTTTTCAAAAATCCCGACCGTGTTCGGGTTCGTGAGCATTAAACCGGCGATTCCGCCTTCCGCGCAGAGCGATTTCAAATGCTTCATATCGGTCAAACCTTCGTCAGTTGATTTGATGGTCTTGACCTTAAATCCGGCAAGCGCGGCGGACGCAGGATTCGTCCCGTGCGCCGAATCGGGGATCAGCATTACGCGCCGATCTTTTGCCGCTTCGCCGTCGCGTTTGTCCAAAAATGCGCGAATCAGCATCACGCCCGTCATCTCGCCCTGCGCTCCGGCGGCGGGTTGGAGCGAAACTCCCGGAAGTCCGGTAATTTCCGCCAAATCTTCCTGCAAACTGTAAATAAGTTCGAGCGCACCTTGCGATTCCTGTTCCGGCGCAAGCGGATGAAGCCCTGCAAAACCAGCGATTCGAGCCGTTTTTTCATTAAGCCGCGAATTGTATTTCATCGTGCAGCTTCCGAGCGGATACATTCCGAGATCAATCGAATAATTCCACGTCGAAATGCGCGTAAAATGCCGAATCACGTCAACTTCGGAAACTTCCGGCACGCCTTCTAAATCATCTTGACGACGTAATTCTTCTGGAATTATTTCGTCAATATTTGTTTCCTCAACGTCGAGTTTCGGCAAACTGTAACCGACTCTCCCAGTTTGGGAACGGTCAAAAATCAACTCTTCATTTTGACTCGGATGCTGTGTAACTTTTTTGATACTCATTATTTTATGAAACTGATTTCAAACCTTCAACCAAATTATCAATTTGCTCTTTCGTATTCGTTTCCGTCACGCAGACGAGAAAATCATTTGAAAAATCGTCGTAATGCCACGACAGCGGCAGACCGCCGATGATATTTTTTTCGACACGGAGTTTTTCTAAAATCTCGTTGGCGTTTTTCGGTGCGCGGATGACGAATTCGTTAAAAGTCGGCGATGAAAAGGGAATTTCAAAACCGGAAATTGCGGCGACTTGCTTTTTCGCATAGGCGGCTTTCTGCGCGTTTTGCATTGCAACTTCCTGCAAGCCTTTTTTGCCCATCGCTTCCATATAAATCGTCGCGGCGAGCGCAATCAAGCCTTGATTCGTGCAGATATTTGAAGTCGCTTTGTCGCGGCGAATGTGCTGTTCGCGTGTCGCTAAAGTCAACACAAAGCCGCGTTTGCCGTTTTTGTCGTAAGCTACGCCGACGAGTCTTCCGGGCATTTGGCGAACGTATTTTTCCGAACACGCGAAAAGTCCGAGATGCGGTCCGCCGAAACTCATCGGGATTCCGAACGACTGCCCTTCGGCGACGACAATATCCGCGCCGCACGCGCCCGGCGATTTTAATAAACCGAACGAAATCGCTTCCGTCACGACGACGATAAAAAGCGCGCCGACTTCGTGCGCTTTGTCAGCAAGTTTTTGCAAATCTTCGACACAGCCGAAAAAGTTCGGTGACTGCACGACGAACGCGGCGGTTTTATCGTCGAGTTTGTTTAATTCGTCGTCTAAAACCCGTCCGCTTTCCTTGTCGAAATGCACGGTTTCAACCGTCAAACCGCCGTGCTGAGTATAAGTTTTGCCGACTTCCAGATATTCCGGGTGAACGGTCTGCGCGATGACGATTTTATCTTTACGCGTAATTCTCTGCGCCATCAGAAACGCTTCCGCCATCGCCGTCGAACCGTCATACATCGAAGCGTTCGCCACGTCCATTCCGGTCAATTGGCAAACGAGCGTTTGAAACTCGAAAATATACTGCAAAGTTCCTTGCGAAATTTCCGGCTGATACGGCGTGTAACTCGTAAAAAATTCCGAACGCTGAATCAGATGGTCAACAATCGTCGGCGAATAATGCGAATAAACGCCCGCGCCCAAGAACGAAGGTTTTGTCGAAGCGGTATTTTTGGCGGCAAATTTTTCCATCGCGCCGATTACTTCCGGTTCGGCGAGCGGTTCGGTAATTTTCAGTGCGCGATTTAGCTGCACATTTGACGGAATCGAACGAAAAAGTTCATCCGCCGATTTTAACCCGACAATTTCGAGCATTTCTTGACGCTCTTCGGGCGAATTCGGTATGTATCTCATAATTGATAATTGATAATTGATAGTTGATAATGAAAATCTAAAAATTATCCATTATCAATTATCAACTATTCACTTTCTGAAAGGTATTCTTCGTATTCTTCGGGCGACAGCATCGCGTCGGCTTCGAGCGGATTTGCCATTTTGACTTTGATCATCCACGCTTCGCCGTAAGCGTCGTTGTTGACGGCTTCGGGCG
The DNA here is from genome assembly GCA_039931085.1 of Acidobacteriota bacterium. Taxonomy (GTDB): domain Bacteria; phylum Acidobacteriota; class Blastocatellia; order Pyrinomonadales; family Pyrinomonadaceae. The sequence goes on from JBDTSO010000399.1 coordinate 2,380, forward strand.
TATCGTTTAATCCGTCATTAGCTTCGACGATTTCGCCGGCAATCGGTGTGAAAACTTCCGAAACGGCTTTGACCGATTCGACTGAACCGAACGCTTCGTGCGCTTCAAATTTGTCGCCGACCGACGGCAGTTCGACATAGACGACATCGCCGAGCGAATGCTGTGCGTAATCGGTAATGCCGATGGTCGCCACGCCGTCTTTAACTTCAACCCATTCGTGATCTTTGCTGTAGTGTAAATTCTCTGGAATATTATTTGCCATATTTTTTATTTTATTAGTTAAACGGATTTATAATTTTCAGTTTGTTTTTAATTAACAAACCGTCTTGCATATCTTCTGAATACAAAATTTCGGCATTTGCCGCGAGTGCCGAAGCAACAATCAAGCCGTCCCAAAAAGAAATCGGATAACGAGCGCGTAAATCCGACGCGGACAATAAGATTTTTTCGGTTTGTTCAACAACTTCGTAATCGAAATATAATCTTGCAATCAGTTGTTTAATGCCTAATTCGTTGAACGATGCTTTTTTGATTAAATTTACACAAAGTTCGTTAATAACCTGTGTGCTGAGGCAAATAACTTTTCTGTTTTCATTAATTAAGTTTTCCGCCTTTTCTTTTAGTATTAAATTTTGTTCGGTCAAAGCATAAAACCAAACATTTGTATCAGCGAAACTTTTCATTTCGGTCATAAATTTCATCTCGCGTCAGCGGTTTGAAGTCGGTAACTTTTAACGGATTGTTAAT
>JBDTSO010000400.1:0-3122 GCA_039931085.1 Acidobacteriota bacterium
CCTTATTCGGTGATTTTGTTTGACGAAATCGAAAAAGCGCACCCGGACGTTTTTAATATCCTGCTGCAAATTTTGGACGACGGCAGATTGACCGATTCCAAAGGCAGAACGGTTGATTTCAAAAACACGGTTTTGATTATGACCTCGAATCTCGGTTCGCGTGAAATTCAATCTTCGACTTTGGTTGATACGCCGCTCAAAGATATGATTTTGGACGTTCTGCGGAATCATTTCAAACCGGAATTTCTAAACCGTATTGACGATATTGTCGTCTTCACGCAGCTTTCACGCGAGGAAATCGCGCAGATTATTGACGTTCAGCTTGAAAAACTGCGAAAAAATCTGGCGGAACGCGGCATCGAAATCAAATTGGAAGATTCGGCAAAAGAATTGCTCGTCAAAGAAGGTTACGACCCGACATTCGGCGCGCGACCTTTGAAACGCGCGATTCAGTCGCTGATTCAAAATCCGTTAGCTGTTAAACTTCTAAACGGCGAAATCGGAAGCGGAAACACAGTGAAGATCTCCGCCGAAGATGATGTGATGAAGTTTACGCCTGAAAGGGCGACGGCGACGGCTTAAAAGAAAAGATGAAACCGATTGACGTAGATAAATACAAGACAAAAGCGATTTATCTACGTCGGCGGTGGCTATCGGCGATTTCAAATTTACCTTGGGACAAATGGTTTGATAAACTGAATGAAACAGATTATTTATCAAATTTTATGAGTTGGTTTAATAAAAAAACGATGGAAAACGAACAAGATTTTAACAACGAAGAAATTATCGAAGGCGAACCGGAAGAAACTCCGATCAATGACAAACGACTTTTCAGCGAAGTGGGCGAACATACAAACGCCGAACCGAAAGGCGAAAAAACAGTGTCGCCGGAAGTTATCAAATTACAAAACGAATTAAAAGACGAGCGCACACGGCGCGAATCCGCCGAAGCGAAGCTCGTCGGCGTACAGCAAAAATTCGACGAGATAAAAACTCAGATGGAACGCGAAACGCAGGAAATGCGCGGGCGTTTGATGAAAACTCTGGAAGAACGCGCCAAACAGGGACAATTTAATTTTTTGACGACGTTGCTGCCGGTTTTGGATAATTTAAATTTGGCTATCAGAGCAAGTGAACAAGATTCGTCTTTCGACCATCTTCTAAGCGGTGTCAAAGGCACGGCGCGTTCGTTTGAACAGGCGTTGATGAGCGTCGGCGTTGAACCGATTCAAGCCGTCGGTGTAACATTTGATCCCGAACTGCACGAAGCGGTTGATATGATCGCCGTTGAACCGGAAAACGACGACGAAATCACCGCCGAATATTCGCGCGGCTACAAGTTCGGCGATAAACTTCTGCGTCCGGCGAAAGTTCAGGTCGGCAAAGCGATGGCGCAATCGGCTGGCGAATAGATTTTTATGGGACTTGCAAAAGTCAAAACTGCGGAAATTTCTACGCCCGAAGGTTATTTGAAATTCGAGCGCGAAGCCGATTCGCGCCACGAATTTCTTGACGGCGAAATTTACGCGATGGCTGGCGAAAGCCTTTCTCACAGCCGCGTTTGTATGAATCTGGCGCGTGAAGCGGGCAACGCCTTAAAAGGGAAAACTTGCGAAGCATTGTCGCCGAATATGAAAGTTTGCACTTCGACGGCGAGTTTATTTTCATATCCAGATTTGATGATTGTGTGTGGCGAACCGCTCTTTCACGATAAGAAAAAAGATGTTTTGGTCAATCCGCAGGTGATTTTTGAAGTTCTTTCGCCGTCAACCGCCGAATATGACCGCACGACGAAATTTCAAAAATATCGAATGGGCAACGAAACTTTGACCGATTACATTTTGGTTTCGCAAGATAAATCTTTTGTCGAACATTTTCAGAAGCAAACCGATAACAGTTGGATTTACATAAGTTACAGCGAACTTGATGATGTTTTGAAAATCGAAACTGTCGAATGCGAACTAAGTTTGCGTGAAATCTATGACCGAGTTGAACTTGAAACTCAAACCGAAATAGAAGAAAGTTGAGAAAAATAGAATGAATCCACAATTTTTAACGGCGGAAGAGTTAGGTATAAGACTGGAAATTGCGGGCGATTTAGCAATTTGGGAAGCCTCGCCGATCTACAAACACCAAAAAGAAGTTGATCGGATTCGTGATTCGATAAAGAAATCTCAAAATACAGAAAATACCTGCGATTGTATTGATGCGGCAGATATTTATGTTCAGTTTCCTGACGGCTCGCTGAAGCGTCCTGACATTTCAATTTTTTGCCGTGAACCGTCGGAAGATGAACAGGAAGAAGCGATAAAGCTGGTTCCCGAAGCCGTTATCGAAGTTATCAGCAAAAATTACGAAGCAAAGGATTTAGAAATTTCGCCGCCGATTTATTTGGCAAACGGTGTGAAGGACGTTATTGTTTTTAATCCTTATACAAAAGAAATTGTGCGTTTTCGCAAAGATGGAATCCAAAATTTCACCTCGCCAACCGAGATTGAACTTGAGTGTGGTTGTCGCTACACCGTATAAGAAATGCTTTTTTACACTTTTATACGACAATTTATCTGACAACGAACATTCGACAAATAACAACTAACAAAAACGATGTATCCAGAACTTTTCAGAATCGGTAGTTTTCCGATCAATACTTACGGCGTTTTGCTCGCCGTCGGTTTGTTGCTGGCGTTGTTTGTGGCGGCGAAACTCGGCGAGCGCGACGGTTTGCCGAAAGAGCGCATTTACGATCTCGGCTTGTGGACGATTATCGGCGGTCTTCTCGGTTCAAAGATTTTGATGTTTTTCACCGAAGATAACGTCAATGTTTTTTCCTTAGATTTTCTGCGTTCGGGCGGCGTTTACTACGGCGGATTTTTGGGCGGATTTATCGCGCTGGCGATTTTGATTCGCTATTACAAATTCAGCTTTTGGAAAGTCGCCGACGCTTTCGCACCCGGACTTGCGCTCGGACAGTTTTTCGGGCGGCAGGGCTGTTTTTCCGCCGGATGCTGTTGGGGAAAACCGACGGATTTGTTTTGGGGCGTTCATTTTACCGAACACGCGCACGAATTTACGGGCGTTCCGATTTACACCGAAGCGGGCGAAAACGCTTATCTGCATCCGAC
>JBDTSO010000401.1:0-3118 GCA_039931085.1 Acidobacteriota bacterium
TTGATTGTAAAAAACGACTGCGCCGCCGAGAAAAATCGTGATTGAAATAATAAACGGAATGATTGACCAGAGCGTTTCGAGTGCGATTGAGCCGTGAATTTCCGCGCCCGCCATATATTTTTCCTTTTCGTGATATTTCACGGCGAAAAATATGATCGCCGCGACAATACCAATCGTGAAAAACGCACTAATGGCAATCAGATAAAAATACAATCCATCCACCTGCCACGCAAAAGTGGAAGCCTGTTCGGGAAATAGTGGAACCCACGAAGAATTCTGTTGCATAATCTTTCTATTTAGTCCTTTGTCCTTTGTCCTTCATCCTTTGTTTTAGAACTTGAACTAAGCACTTGGAACTTGGAACTTACGAACAAATCTATTTCAAATCTGCCGCTTTACCTTTATTATATCGCCGGAAAAAAAAGAACATAGCGATTAAACCGAGAATAGTGGCAATTCCCATCAATCGTAAAACCTTGAAAATCGCCAAACCGTATTTCCCCGAAGCCGGATCATAGTGAAAACAATAAAGATACAATTGTTCAGCCGGATTTCCGATCTTACTTTGCGCCGAATCCATAATGCCGAATTTCAAATCCTTCGGCGCGTAATCTATGCCGTAAAAATAGCGCGAAATTTTGCCTTCGGGAGTCAGAATCATAATTCCGCCCGCGTGAGCAAATTGGTTTGTCGCTTCGTCAAATTGATAATTGTATCCGACAGCTTGCGTAACTTTGTCAATTTCCGGCTGCGTTCCGGTCAAAAAATGCCAACCGTTTTCCGCGCCTTCGCGTCCGTATCTCGTTAGATAACTGGTTTTTTTATTTTTGGCTAGGTCCGGTTTTTCGTTTTCACGCGCATCAAAACTGATTGCCAGGACATCAAAATCCTTGCCTGCGTCAAACGCCATACCTTTGAGCGAACCTGTCAAACCGTTCAAAACTTCGTTGCAAAGCATCGGACATTCGTAATAGACGAGTGCTAAAATAACCGGCTTGCCTTTATTAAAGTAATCACCGAGTTTTACGATATTGCCGTTTTCGTCCTTAAATTGCGCGTCAAGCGGCAATTGTCCGTTAAGTTTTTGCTCAATTCCAACCTTGCCCAATATCGGCGGCAATCCGTTGCTTGTTCCCGCTTCATTCGGATCGTATGTTTTCTGCGAATAAAGCGGCGAATTGTAATGCTCGGTTTTTTGCGCCAAAACGATTCCCGACAGCAGCAAAACACTCAAACTTAATAAAAGTGTCAGTTTCAAAACTGCTGAAATATCTGAACTTTTTTTCATTTTTTACCTCAAAATCTTTTACTTTCTACTTTTGCCTTTTTACTTTTTACTTTTTCACCTTCTCACATCCGAAGCTAACCTTCCCGCACTTGAATATGAAATGATCGAACGCGAATCTTTCAAAACCTTTTGTTCAGATTCTGCATTGCCAGCGTTTATATTTTCTTCCAGCAATTTATTCTTTGATTCTTCAATTGGCAAAGACATAATCGTTCCGGTTTTTAGGTCTTTTTGACCTTGCGCCCAATCCTTTTCCCATTGCTGATGAAGTTCGCGGTATTCCGATTGCGATGCTTTTAATTCAAGATTGACAAAACCCTGCGAAGTTTCGACACCGAACCCGGGTGCGGCTTGCAGACGCGGTTCGGGCGGCAACCGTTCCTCATTCTTCATCGTCATCGGATTTTTTTGATCTATCGTTTCGGTTGCCCTCTGTTCCATCACATCTTCCAAAAAATACATTAAGCCGAAAGTTACGACAATCAACAAAAACAATCCGACGCCAAAATAAACAACCCCGCGCAAACCGATTAGATTTGTTTCATACGGTTTATCAAAATCTTCATAACTTTTTTCGTGTTTAGCCATATTTTTAAGATTCAAAACTCTGGGTTAAAGCTGTAAGTATTCCGCTAATAAACTTCTCCTACTAAACTTATAACCTAAACATTTTTAATGTTTTCCGTGTTCAATCGCATTTTCCAAAAACGGGTCATTAACCGGAACAAGCGGGCGTTTCATCAATTCACCGAAAAACCACCACAACCAAATTCCGCCGACGGCAATTGGTGCGACGATATCCATCCAACTAAAACTAAGGAAGAACGGAACTTCCTGTCCGTGCGTTCCGATTCGCGGACTCGGACCGATCAGGTAATACATATCAACCAGTCTGAAAACCAGAATAAACATCGCTGTTCGCATCAACCATTTTGCATTTCTTTTGAGGTCGCGCGAAAGCAAAACCAAAAACGGAAACGCGAAATGCAAAATTATCAAAATTACACCGATAACGCCCCACGTTCCTTCCGAACGCGCCAGATACCATTTCGTTTCTTCGGGTATATTTCCCGACCAGATAATTAGATATTGCGAGAAATTGAAATACGCCCAAACCATTACGAGCGCGAGCATCAATTTTCCGATGTCATGAAAATGACGTTTTCCCAAAACGCGATTCAGCGGCGGTTTATCGGAAAGTGCCGCCATCACCGCGACCATAAAACAGAAGCAACTCAAAGCCCAACCCGCGACAAAAAGTAATCCCCAGATAGTCGAAAAGAAATGCGGGTCAAGTGTCATAACCCAATCAATGGCGGCAAAACTGACGATTATTATGAAGAAAACCAAACCCGGACCGGAAACTTTCGTTGCAATTTCTAAAAACTTGGCGGAATCTTCGTAATTATTAGTTTGATCTTGCTGCGCCGACCATTTATTGAGAAAAAATGCTATCAGAGAGAATAAACTCAAGTACAAAAGGGCGCGGAAAATCCACCACGGCACATTGAGAAACGGCTGTCTCCATTGAGAAACCGCGTCGTTTAAATGCGTCCATTCATACAGCGATGAAACACCGATCAATACCGGCAGAAACAAGATGAATAAAAGCGGAAAAATCGTGCGCGAACCGGCTTCGACAAAGCGGCGAATAACCACGCCCCACGCGCCGCCGGTTAAATACTGCAAAAGCAAAACACCTAAACTGCCGATGCCGATGCCGCCCCAAAAAATAAAGCCCAGCAACCACGAACGAAGTCCCTGTTCGACGTTAAAAAAAGTGCCGATTGCCCAGATAATCGTAAAAATACCGCCGACACCGAGTGCCAG
>JBDTSO010000402.1:0-3104 GCA_039931085.1 Acidobacteriota bacterium
GCGATTGCGGCGGAAATCGGTTCGGAAAAACTCGGGTTGAAAATTTCGCCGACCGTTCCGTTTAACGATATGGAAGATAAAAATGCGAAAGAGTTTTATCCGTATATTATTGAAGAATTGAACAAAAGAAACTTGGCTTACTTGCACGTCGGGTTTGAAGAAACGCCGGAAATGGACATTCATTGGCACAAGTTTTTGCGCCCGCTTTTTGACGGCATTTATTTCGCAAACGGCGGTTTTACGAAAGAATCGGGCGAGAAACTTCTTCAAAACGACGGCGCGGATGCGATTGTTTACGGGAAATTGTTTTTGGCAAATCCAGATTTGCCGAAACGTTTCAAATTGGACGCGGAATTAAATGATTGGGACGCATCAACATTCTACACGCCGGGCGAAAAAGGATATACGGATTATCCGACTTTGGAAGAAGCGAAGACGGCAAATTGATTTTGGATTTTGGATTGAAAGGGAGAAAAATATGTCACTAAAAGAAAAATTAAAAAAAATATCGGAAGAAAGCGGCGGCAAAATTCCGAGCGAAACAAAACATAAAATGGCGCAGGCAACGCAGGAATTGAAAGATTCCGGGCAAGCCGAACGCGCTCTTGGCGTGGGCGATAAAATGCCCGCATTTAATTTGCCGAACACAAAAGACGAGATGACAAGTTCTGACGATTTGCTGAAAAACGGCAATTTGGTCGTAACTTTTTATCGCGGAGTTTGGTGACCGTATTGCAACGCGGAGCTGGAAGCTCTGCACGAAAGTTACGATGAAATTAAGGAACAGGGCGCGAATTTGGTGGCGATTTCGCCGCAGCTTGTGAAATATTCAAAGCAGATGAAAGAAAAGCACGATATTGAATTCGACATCTTGAGCGACGAAGGAAACAAAGTCGCCGACGAATTCGGTTTGAAATTCGCTTATCCTGATTATCTGATTGAGATTTACAAAAATTTCGGTTCGGATTTGGAGCGTTTTAACGGCGATGACTCGTGGACGCTGCCGATGCCGGCGCGTTATGTCGTCGGGCAGGACGGAATCGTTACAGCGGCAGATGTGCATCCCGATTATACAAAGCGACCTGAACCGTCGAAAACGGTTGAGGATTTGAAGAAATTGAAGGACAAAAAATGAAAGTGTTTTTAACGGGCGCGACTGGCTATCTCGGTTCGGTTATCGCCGAAAAATTGAAGGGAAGAGGACACGAAGTTATCGGTTTAGCGCGAAACGATGCGGCGGAAGCGAAATTAAATTCGCGCGGAATTACGTCGTTTCGCGGAGATTTGGAAGACGTTGAAAGTTTGAAGCGCGGCGCAAAAGAAGCCGATGCGGTGATTCACACGGCGTTTTTCGATTTTTCGGATTTTGAGCGGGCGGTGAAAATCGAAACGGCGGCGACGGCGGCTTTTGGCGACGCGCTGGCGAATACGAATAAACCTTTCATCACCACATCCGGCGTGGCGTTTTTGGGCGACACCGGAGAAACCGAAGCTGAGGAAGATTATCCATACGACCGGAATTCGCCGTTTATTTCACGCGCCGACCCGGAGCAGGACGCTTTGAAAATGTCACAGAAAGGCGTGCGAAGCGTCGTTTTGCGGCTGCCGATGTTTGTTTACGGGCGCGGCGGAAGCGGCGCGGCGATGATAATCGAAATGGCGCGTGCAGCGGGCGCGGCAAATTACATCGGCGCGGGCGACAAAAGAGTGGCGGCGGTTCACGTTGAAGACGCGGCGGATTTATACATTCTCGCGCTGGAAACAAGCACGGCGAAAGGAATTTATAATGTCGCAACGGAAACAACTTCGTCCAAGGAACTAAACGAAGCGATTGCGCGGCTGTTGGACGTGCCGGCGAAAAGCATTTCAACCGAAGAAGGGCAGCAGCAGTTCGGCTTGTTGACCGAATTTTTTTCGATCAATAATCGGGTTTCGTCTGAAAAAGCCAGACGCGAACTCGGCTGGAAACCGCAGGCGTTCACGACGATTGCGGACGACATCGAAAACGGTTCTTATCGAAAATTATAAACAGGTGAAACAAAAATGATTACTTCGACAAATAATGAGATGAATTTGCAGCCGGAAAATCTTGCAAATGATCTGATTAAATTAGTGCCGCTTCGACCTGAAGATTTTGAAAGTTTATATAGCATTGCCGCCGATCCATTGATCTGGGAACAACATCCGAATCGAGACCGTTGCGAACGGGATGTCTTTCAAAACTTTTTTGACGAAGCCATAAAATCGAAAAATGCTTTTATTATTTTGGATTTGAAAAATGATGAAACAATCGGAAGCAGTAGATTTTATGAATACGAAAAAGAAAAAAAATCCGTGGCAATCGGCTACACATTTTTGGCGAGAGAATATTGGGGCGGAATTTATAATAGAACGGTTAAATCAATAATGTTGGATTATGCTTTTCAATATGTTGACACCGTAATATTTCACATCGCAGGTGAAAATCTGCGTTCGCAAAAAGCGGCTGATAAAATTGGTGCAAAGAAAACAAATTTAGTTAAGGAAACATTTAACGGTGATTTGAAAATTGGAAGTTTGATTTTTGAATTGAAAAAAATTGATTGGGAAAATAAATAGGTAAAAAATATGAGTGAAAAAAAAGTTTGGTTTATCACGGGCTGCTCGACCGGATTCGGGCGCGAATTGGCGAAATATTTGCTGGAAAATGATTATCAAGTCGCGGTAACGGCGCGAAACACGGATAAAATTCAGGATTTAATCGAGATTAACAAAGATAACGCGATTGCGTTGGCTTTGGATGTAACTGATAAGAAACAAGTTACAGACGCGGTTAAACAAGCCGAAGAACATTTTGGCAAGATTGATGTTTTAGTCAACAACGCCGGATTCGGTTATTTCGGCGCGATTGAAGAATCGGACGACGCGGAAGTTCGCGCGATGTTTGAAGCGAATTTCTGGGGTTTAGCGGAAATGACACGTGCTATTTTGCCGAAAATGCGCGAGCGGAAAAGCGGCGCAATCGTCAATATTTCGTCAATCGGCGGACTGGTCGGTTTTCCCGGAGTCGGCTATTACAACGCGACGAAATTTGCCGTCAACGGTTTTTCCGAAGCGTTGCAAAA
>JBDTSO010000403.1:0-3097 GCA_039931085.1 Acidobacteriota bacterium
GGCACATCAATATGCGTCGGACAAGCGTGCATACACGGCGCGTCGTAGCAGTAAAGACAGCGATTCGCCTCAAACACCGCTTCGGCTTGATTCAACGGCGGATTGATCTCCGCAAAATTTTTTTCGATTTGCTCGTTTGAAATTTCAGACATAAATTTTTATCAAAACACAGAAGACTTTTTAACACAGATGCACATAGATTTAAGAAGATAAAAACCGGATAAAATTAATCTTCTTCCATCTGGTTTTATCTGTGTGCATCCGTGTTAAAAAATTTTTCTTAAAATTCTGCGTCGGCTTCAATCTCAATTAACATATCAGCATCAATCAATTTTGAAACTTCAACCATTGTCGTCGCAGGCAAAATTTCACCAAAAAATTCGCCGTGCGCTTTGCCGTATTCTTCCCAACGCGAAATATCAGTTACAAACATCCGCGTTCTGACAACATTTTCAAGCGTCGCGCCCAACGCTTTCAGCGCACGTTCGATGTTTTTTATCACCTGAACCGTCTGCAAATAAGCATCACCAACGCCGACAATCTCGCCGTTTTCATCAATCGCCGTCGTGCCTGTAACATAAATTCTATCGCCGACTCGAACCGCCCGCGAATAGCCGACAACCTGTTCCTATTTTGCGCCGGACGAATATTTTTGTCTTTCCCGCATCATTTCACCTTTACAAAATAAGTTCCGTCAAACCTATAATTGATAAACTTGTTTGTAACTCTTCCGTTCGGAAATTCTTTATCATCAATTACCACCGGAATTTTAAATGTTTGCGTTTTTTTATCATAAAGAATCAGTTCTATCTGTCGTTCGGGACGATCAACAACCGAGAAAAAATTGTATTCAAATCCGATTGAATCGGTTAAACCAGTTTTCGTTTTGATAAGTTTAACCGCATCGTTCAACGAGTTTCCATCAATCTTAAACAGACGCAAATTTTGAAAACGATCTTGAGTCGAACCGATTGAAACGCTGCACGCCAGATAGATTTTTCCAGCCTTTGAGTCGGCGGTAAAAACATCATAAACAAAACTTCCCGAATCTCCTTCCGCCAAATCGCGGCTGGTCGAATAAACTTTGCCGTTCGCGCCCTGAAACTGATAAATCGTTTCAAAAAAGTGCATCGTTCCGCCGCTTAGTGTGTCCCACGAATAAACGCGAAACTTGCCGTCGTCCGATGTTTCAATCGAAATTTCCTCTTTCAATTTTGGAAAATCATATTTCAGAGTGGAAGCGGTTTTCGTATATTGCAGAAATTTCTGCTTGAAATCTTCGTTGGCTTTTTGAAGCAAATCAAAATCCGAATCAGCTTTATACGCAGAATTATTCTGCACTTTTTTATACAATCCGAGGAGTTCTTTTTCAATATTTTCGGAAGTTTGCCCGAAAACAGAAGTTGAAAAAATCAAAATAACCAATAAAACAACATAATTTTTAATCGGCTTTTTCATAAATTTAATCCGCCACAATTTGCCCGTAAGCATCAGGTCTTCTGTCTCTAAAAAACTGCCAAGTGTTGCGGACTTCGCGGATCATATCAAAATCCAAATCTGCGACGACGAGTTCATCTTTATCACGCGAAGCCTCGGCGATGATTTGACCGCGCGGATCGCAAAAATAGCTCTGCCCGTAAAATTCGCCGATGTTCCAGGGTGCTTCCGTGCCGACACGATTTATCGCGCCGACAAAATAACCGTTCGCCACGGCGTGCGCCGGTTGTTCGAGTTTCCACAAATACTCGCTCAAACCCGCAACGGTCGCCGACGGGTTAAAAATAATCTCCGCGCCATTTAAACCCAAACACCGCGCGCCTTCGGGAAAATGGCGGTCATAGCAAATATAAACGCCGATCCGCGCAAACGCCGTATCAAAACACGGATAACCCAAATTGCCCGGACGAAAATAAAATTTCTCCCAAAATCCCGGATTAACGTGCGGAATATGAGTCTTGCGATATTTTCCCAAATACTTTCCGTCCGCATCAATCACAGCGGCGGAATTATAGTAAATCCCCGAAATTTCTTCTTCATAAACCGGCACAATCAAAACCATTCCCTTTTCTTTGGCAACCGACTGCATCATTTGAATAGTCTTGCCGTCGGGAATTTTTTCAACCGCATCATACCAGCGCGTCTGCTGTTCGGCGCAGAAATACGGCGTGGTAAAAATCTCCTGAAAACAAAGCATCTGCACACCTTGACTTGCCGCATCTTCAACCATTTTCATTTGATTTTCGATATTCGCCTTTTTAATTTCCTCAATCGGCGCATCCGTCGGCGCGACATTGTGCGCTTGAATCAGACCGCATTTAACTATTTTTGACATAAATTATTCTCCAAAATTATTTCCAAATATTTTTCGTTCGCACGAATTTACTTATAAATTTTTTCGTATTTTTCCTCATCTTCTATTGTCGGTTCTTTGCCTTCATCAATTCCATCATAGCTTGGATAAATTTCAATGCCGCCGCCTTCATTATTTACAATTTCCGAACAATAAATACATCTTCTCGGCGCATTATATCTGAATTTTCCGCCGCAATCGCAAGGATTTAATTTCTCTTCAACTTGGTCAATATTTTCATAAAAATTTTGTCCATGCTTTTGAAATTGGTTATAAATTTCTTGACGATTTTCATCATAAAAACTTATCTCAACGCGCTTTGCACAATAATTATACCAAAACCAATTGAGAAGGTTTGCTATGCAGGTCAGAACCGTCTGCGGTAGCGGACGGTTTAACTTAGCGATTTGAGCCGTTTATCAAAAGTTCAAAAGATAATCTTCAACCGTCCGCTACCGCAGACGGTTCTGACTTAAAACACCAATTAAAATGGTTTTGGTATTACAATAGAATGTGTCTTCATCAGCAAATGGCGAATGATTAACTCTGTAAAGTTTATTTTTACAATTTGAACAATCAAAAACTTTTGCTTCAAGCCAATTTTCGCTAGCTTCATCAATCATTTTCCAAACTTCGCATCTTCAATTTTAACATTATTTTTCACTTCCAAAACTTTGCGCGTCCAACTAATATTCGGCACGGCAAAGCGCGTCGTCGTCGGCAATTTCACGCCGCCGAAATCTTTGT